>CAYZQA010000014.1:0-43849 GCA_964480745.1 uncultured Sangeribacter sp.
GACCACACGCCCCCCAGACGCGTACTCTAACCGGGCTGAGCTACACCCCGAGATCGTTGCTTTGAAAACAACCGCCGAAACGGCACTCGTTCCTGAAAGCGAGTGCAAAGTTACCCTCTTTCTTCCATTTTTCCAAATTTTCAACCCCCTTTTTTCCAAATAATTTTATCAATTCTCCATATTCCCTTATAAAACAGCGATTTGCAATCCAACCAGCAGTAGGGACGCGATAAATCGCGTCCCGCGCGAACCCCGTCCGGGGTTCCAACGCGCCGCGGAGCAGGTTTGTCGAAGGTGATCTGAGTCCTCCGAGTTCTATGAGTTCTTTGAGTTCTCTGAGTCCTCAAAGTTTTCTGAGCTCTCCGATTTATCTGAGTCCTCCGATTCCTCCGATTTCAGCCCTTGCAGGTTCAAACCCGCAAGCCCGCATCCATTTCAAGCAAAAATTTTTCATCTTTTATTATATTGCCCCTCAGCCATTTATCTCAATCAGAAAAAATTTTTCAAAATTTTCTTCCCAAAATATTTGGAGATTCCCCAAAAAGGCTATAACTTTGCACTCGCAATCGGGAAACAAACCCTCCCCGAAAGCAAGACATAATCCCTTGGTGTGGTAGTTCAGTTGGTTAGAATACATGCCTGTCACGCATGGGGTCGCGGGTTCGAGTCCCGTCCGCACCGCCGAGGAGAGAGGAAGAGCAACAGTGTAAACTTAGGTTTCCTGTTGCTCTTTTTTCGTTTTATACTCTCCGTCCCTGTCCCCGTGAAAAAAATTCTCATCCTTAACGGCCCAAACCTTAATATGCTCGGCCGACGCGACCCCTCCATCTATGGCTCCGAGTCCCTCCCCGACATAATCGCCCGAATGCGCCTCCACTCCCCGGACATCGAATTCCTCGATTTCCAAAGCAACCATGAAGGGGATCTCATCGACCATATCCAGCAGGCATGGGCCGGAGAAGAACCGGTCGACGCCATAATCATCAATCCGGGTGCACTCGCCCACTATTCCCACGCCCTCGCCGACGCCCTCCGCGACTGCCCCCTCCCCAAGGTGGAGGTCCATCTCTCCGACATCTCCTCCCGCGAGGAGTTCCGCCGCGTCTCAGTGACGGCCCCCGCCGTCGACCGTATGATCTCAGGCCTCGGTGCCGACGGCTACCTCCACGCAGTAGACTATCTCAGGACGCATCCCCGTTTTTAACCAATGAACGCTGACCTCGATTCCTATATCCGCGACCACATCGACCCGGAGCCCGAAAACCTCCGCGAGCTTGACCGGCGAACAAACCTCCACCTTCTCAACGGCCGCATGTGCTCCGGCCATCTCCAGGGACGCCTCCTGAAGATGCTCGTCGCCATGGCCGCGCCACACCGCGTTCTGGAACTCGGCACATTCTCCGCCTACGCATCCCTCTGCATTGCCGAAGGCCTCTCCGACGGAGCTGAGCTCGTGACGATCGAAGCCAACGACGAACTCGAGGATTTTATCCGCCGCTCCCTCTCCGAATCCCCTTTCGGCCACCGCGTTCGGCCCATGTTCGGCAAAGCCCTTGACATCATGGCCACCTTCACGGAGGCGTCGTTCAACCTCATATTTATCGATGCCGACAAGCGACAATACCCCGATTATTATGAGGAAGCCCTGCGCCTTCTCCCCCCGGGAGGCTTCATTATCGCCGACAACACGCTCTGGGACGGCCATGTCGTCGAACCAGACCATTTCTCCGACCCCCAGACCAGGGCGATAATGGAATTCAACGACCGGGTAGCCGCCGACCCTCGCGTGGAGAGGGTCATCATCCCCCTCCGCGACGGCCTGACCATTATCCGTAAACTTTAAGTTGCCTCCCCTTGTTTTATATTCAAAATTGAAATTGATTTTTGAATTATGGAAGGAAAACGTCAAGCTAAAATATCGAGACTTATACAAAAGGAGCTAAGTGAAATTTTCCGTCGTCAGACAGCTGCCCTCGGCGGCGTCCTCGTGTCGGTCAGCGCGGTCCGCGTCTCCCCCGACCTCAGCATCGCCAAGGCCTACCTCAGCATCTTCCCTCCCCAGAAGAGCATCGAGATCCTCGAAAATATAAAGAAACAGCAGAAAACAGTCCGTTACGAACTCGCCGCAGCCGTCAAAGACACGCTGCGCAAATGTCCTGAGCTCGCTTTCTATCTCGACGATTCTCTCGATTATGTGGAGAACATCGACCGTCTGCTCGCGTCCGACCCGGTGAAGGGCTCGGCCGACGACGAGAAGGAACTTCGCGAGGAGACCGAGGGCAACGACCGTCGGGCCGACAAGGACAGCGAAGTCCGCGGAAATTCGAAATGACCCCATTCCCCCTTCAGGCCCGGATCGCATGGCGATTCCTGAGGTCGAAGAAATCTCATGGCGCCGTGAGCGCAATCGCGATGGTGTCGGTGGCAGGCATGGCCGTTGCCACCGCCGCCATCGTGTGCGTCCTGTCGGTCTTCAACGGTTTCCGCTCCGTGATCGCCGAGCGCCTCGACAAGCTTTCCCCCGATCTGGTGATGGTTCCGCTGGAGGGGAAGACTTTCCCGGCGGCAGATTCCCTCGTCGCCCGTATTTCCCGCCTCCCCGAGACGGAGGTGGCGCTCCCCGTCCTTGCCGACAATGCGCTCGCCATTGTCGAGGGCCGCGAGATGCCTGTGACCCTCAAAGGCGTCATCCCTTCCCTCTGGAGCCGAACCGTCAACATCGACAGCGCAGTCGACGCCCGCGATTCCGGCCGCTTTATCAAGGATTCAGATGCGGGCGCCTCCACGGTCGCCGTGGGCGTGGCCGCCCGGATCGGTGCCTTCCCGGGCAGCCGGATGCTCGTATTCGCCCCGCGCCGCAAGGGGAAGGTCAACATGGCCAACCCCGCAGCCTCTTTCATCTCCGATTCGCTGGCCGTGACAGGCGTGTTCCGCACTGACCAGCCCGCCTATGACGAGAATCTGATAATCACCGACCTCGCCACCGCCCGCAAGATTTTCGACCGCTCTTCCGACGCTTCCGCAATTGAGATCCGACTCCGCGAGGGAGTCGATCCCGATCGCGCCGCCGAGAAGGTGAACGCCCTTGCCGGGAAGGGATTTGATGTCAGGACCCGTATGCGTCAGCAAGCCGAGAATTTCCGCATGGTTGAGATTGAGAAGTGGGTTTCCTTCCTTCTCCTCTTTTTCATCTTGCTTACGGCCTCTTTCAACATCATCTCGACGATGTCGATGCTGACCCTCGAAAAACGCGAGGGAATGCTGACCCTCCGCGCCCTCGGACTGACCCGCTCCGCCGTGGCGCGCATTTTCTTCTGGGAGAGCATCTATGTCGCTGCCGCAGGTGGCGGCGCAGGTGTCATCCTCGGCCTTATCCTTTCCCTCGCCCAGCAGCATTTCGGCTTCATCCGCCTCGACTCCGGCGGCCTCGACATGCCTTACCCGGTCGTTGTCCAGGGCTCGGACATACTCCTGACCCTTCTTCCGGTCGCTTTCATCGGCCTGCTGACCGCTTTCATCACGGCCGCCTACGCCCGCTCTTTCATTTCCCGGAGATAACCGACCAACCCTCGCAGCCCTCAGAAAATTATCTTTTTGGCAAATATTTTGCCTCGTTTTTTGCAAATATCTCCCCTTTTCATATTGCATTTCTCGTTCTAATGAGGTAAATTTGCAAAAAATTTGGCCCTCTCCCCAGCCTTTTATTCACTCCCCACCCCTGTTTATATTCCTCAGGGGTCTAAACCATGAAATTCAAATGAAACAGTTCAAGTTAGAGAAGATTGATAATCTCGATCGCCGCATCCTCAACATCGTCATGGGCAACGCCCGCACCCCCTCCAAGGATATCGCCGAAGCATGCCATGTTTCCCGCGCCGCTGTCCACCAGCGCATCCAGAAACTCGTCGATATGGGAGTTATCGTCGGCTCAGGTTATTTCATCGACCCAAGCAAACTTGGCTTTGATACATGCACATACGTCGGCGTCCGTCTCCTCCGCGGTTCGCTCTACCGCGAGGTCGCCCAGGAACTTGAAAAAATTCCCGAGGTCGTGGAATGTCATTTCACAACCGGCCCCTATTCCATGCTCATCAAGGTTTACGCCACAGATAACAACCATCTCATGAAGATCCTCAACGATCAGATCCAGAATATCCATGGCGTCACCGAAACCGAGACTCTCATCTCTCTCGAACAGAGCATGATGCGCAATATCCAGATTCCCCTCGACAAAAATTCCAAGTCAAAAAGATATTGAACAAGAAGTATCTATATCCGGTCCTGGCCACAGCGTTCCTCGCCATTGTGGCCCTCCTCTTTTTCTTTCCCGATGATTTCCAGGGCAGGGTCCTCCAGCAGCACGACATGATGCAGGGGATGGCCAACGGCCAGGAAGCCAAGGCTTATTATGAAGCCACAGGCGAAACCTCCCGCTGGACAGATTCCCTCTTCGGGGGAATGCCCAATTTCCAGATCGCACCCACTTACGCGGCCAACAACCTCCTGACATGGATTGGCAACGCGTTCATGCTGTGGCTCCCCTCGCCGGCCGGCCTCCTCTTCGCCATGATGTTCGGCTTCTTCATCATGGGCCTCTGCATGAAACTGCGCTGGCCGCAGGCTCTCCTCGGAGCCGTCGCCTGGGGCTTCTCATCTTATTTCATCATTATCATAGGGGCCGGACATATCTGGAAGTTTGTCACCCTCGCCTACATTCCGCCGACCATCGGCGGAATCGCACTCCTTTACCGTAAAAAATACCTCGCCGGAACAGCCCTGACAGCCCTCTTTGCGGCCCTACAGCTGCAAAGCAACCATCCCCAGATGACCTACTATTTCCTCTTCGTCGTCCTGGCTTTGGTGATCGCCTGGCTTGTCATCGCTATCCGCAAGAAGACCCTCGGCCAATGGGCTGCCGCCACCGGCCTGATGATTCTCGCCGGAATCCTCGCCGTCGGCGCCAATTCCGCGAGCCTCTACAATACGTATGAGTATTCGAAGGAGACCGTCCGCGGCCGCGCAACCTATCTCGTTGACCCCGCCGCCCCGGACCAGACCGGAGGCATGGACCGCAGCGCCATAACAGCCTGGAGCTATGGAATTGACGAGACTTTCTCCCTGCTCGTCCCCAATGTGAAGGGAGGCGCCACGATTAAGCCTGTCGGCGGGGAAAACCGCCTCCTTTCTGTCGCCGAAACCGACAAAGCCGAGGAGCTTCAGCTCTCCCCCGAGGAACGACAGTTCCTCTATCAGTTCCCGCAGTATTTCGGCGACCAGCCGATGACCAACGGCCCCGTCTATGTCGGTGCCTTCATCCTCCTGCTCGCAATCCTGGCGCTGTTCATTGTCCCAGGGCCTCTTAAATGGGCACTTCTCGCCGTCTCGGTCTTCGCGATCTTCCTTTCGTGGGGTCATAATTTCCCGGCCTTCACGAATTTCATGATCGATTCTTTCCCGGGCTACAATAAGTTCCGCGCCGTGTCGAGTGCTCTCGTCGTCGTCGAGTTCACCATCCCGCTGCTGGCTTGCCTCGCCGTGCGCCGCCTGATTGACGACCGCGAGGAAATAGCCCGCAATCCCTGGACACTTTACACGATCTTCGGCCTCGGCGCATTGATATGCCTCGCCGGATGGATCTCCCCCTCCCTGTTCGGCGACGGTTTCTCTGCCGCCGAGACGCAGAGCCTTTCTGAAGCGGGAGCCTTCGCCAATCCCGCATATTACAATGTGATCGACGGAATCCGCCAGAGCCGACTCTCCCTTGTCCGTGCCGACGCGCTCCGCTCGCTCATATTCATCGTCATGGCCGCGGCCCTCCTCTGGCTCTGGCTCAAAGGGACGCTCAAGAACGCCACGGTCTTCACTTGTGCGCTCACGGCCGTAGCCCTCCTCGACCTGTTCGCAGTCGACAAGCGCTATGTCAATTCCGAGAATTTCACCGACCCTGCCGAGGCTCAGGCTTTCGTCATGACCCCCGCCGACGAGGCAATTCTCCGCGACAAGTCGCATTATCGCGTCATGGACCTCGACGGAATGGGCTCCGCCCGCTCTTCATATTTCCATAAGACCGTCGGCGGATATCACGCCGCGAAGCTGACCCGTTACAACGACCTCCTCGACCGCCAGATCATGAAGGGGAATCCGGAAGTGATCAATATGCTCAACGTGAAATATCTGATGAGCGGCGACCAGTATCAGGAGAATCCCGGGGCGCTCGGCCCCGCTTGGCTCGTGAGTCGGATTGACTATGTCGACAGCGACAACAGCGAGATGGAGGCCCTTGACACTATCCCGACCGGCAGCGTGGCGGTCGCCAATGAGTCGTTCCGCAAGTTGCTCGGTGAGCCTGCGCCCCTACAGCCGGGAGATACCATCAGGATGCTCTCTTACGCTCCGAACCGTCTGAGCTATGAGGCCCGGACAAAAGTCGGAGGCGTCGCCGTCTTCAGCGAGGTCTTCTTCCCCTGGGGCTGGACAGCCACCATCGACGGAACCCCCGCCGAGATTGCCCGCGTCGATTATCTCCTCCGCGCTCTCCGCCTTCCCGCCGGGAAGCATGAAATCCGCTTTGAGTTCGACCCGCAGTCTATCCGCGTCACAAACGCCATCGGCGTTTCCTCCGTCATCGTCATCTATATCCTCTGCGCCGCAGCCCTCATCGTTTTCGGTCTAAGTTTCCGCAGGAAGAGCAGGAAGAAAAGCTGACGTAATGGGTCTTTTCGAGTGGTATCGGCGTTGGCGTCATTCGCGCGGCTTCGGAGTCCATAGTCCCTATGGATTCCGCATCATATGCCGCGTGCTGCGTCATGACCGACACGCCCGTTATGGAGACGCGGATATCCGACGCGCCCTCGCAGGCTGCCGAAGCCATGCCAAGGAACGCAACGCCAGAATGCTCCTGCGCCTTGTCGCCGACCTGCGTCCCCGGGCTGTCTTTCTCCCTGCCGATTCCCACGCAGTCTATCCGACTGCCATTCTTGCAGCCGATTCCTCAACGCGGCTTATCCGCAATCCCCGCAAGGCCGAAGAGTCCGACCTGCTCTGCTCGGCCCGTGACCTCGTGCCCCTCCCCGTCATCCTCTCCCATCTTGCCCATCCCGGGGCCTCCCTGGCGCTGATCGATGCGCCGGAAGGATGGATTGAGTCTATCTCCGAAGCGCTCCCAGAAGGCGTGATGTTCGCCGGCAAAACCAAGGCGCTCGCTATCCATCGTCCACAGACAGCCAAGGTTGTCTATTCCGTCAAGCTATAATGGCGCGCCCGCTGAAGGATCCCCGCGAAATCGCGGCCGATTTCCGGAGTCATATCCTCCTCGAACGCGGCCTTTCCCCGAACACGGCCGAGGCTTACGCCATCGATGTCGGACACCTCTGCGTCTTTGCCGACGGAGAGGGGAAACACCCCGCCGAACTCCGGGAGGAGGATCTTCATAGCTTTCTTGCCACGCTCTACGACATGGGCCTCCAGCCCCGTTCCCAGGCCCGACTCCTCACAGGGATCAAGGCTTTCTATCGTTTCATGCGGATGGAAGGATATATGGAGGCCGACCCCACGGCCCTTCTTGAAGCCCCGCGCATAGGGCGTCACCTTCCTGACGTCCTCTCCCTCGAAGAGATTGACGCGATGGTGGCGGCCCTGCCCTTGGACAAACCGGAGACTCCGCGCAATCATGCCATCATTGAGACGCTCTACGGCTCTGGCCTTCGCGTGTCGGAATTGACCGATCTCCGCCTTTCCCGCCTGAATCTGGAGGAGGGTTATGCTTTGGTTGAAGGGAAAGGGAGCAAGGAGCGTTACGTGCCGCTTTCCCCCGTGGCTCGCGACCTTATTGCGCTTTATCTTCCCTTGCGCAACGCGGGCCCGATCAAGCCCGGTTCTTCCGACTATCTGTTCCTGAACCGCCGAGGCAACCCGCTGACACGCGTGATGGTGTTCTATATCATTCGCGACGCAGCCCGGGATGCCGGCATTGTCAAGACTGTCTCCCCCCATACCCTCCGCCATTCCTTTGCGACCCACCTCCTCGAAGGGGGAGCCAATCTCCGCGCAATCCAGGAAATGCTTGGCCACGAATCGATCGCCACAACCGAAATCTACCTCCACCTCGACCGCCATCGCCTCCGTCAAGAACTCCTTCTCCACCACCCCCATTTCCGCAAATAACTGCGGTAACTTCTTATCCCTTACCCCATTGCATGGACGCACGGCCGCCATGCAAAAAAATTTTTAAACATTTTTAAAACAACACTTGTTAACATTATAAAACTTATTTAACTCAACAGAACTATGAAGAAAATTTTCGCAATCGTTGCTCTGGCTATGGCAGCCATCGCAGGTACGGCTCAGGCCGAAGACAAGGGTCTCTATGTTGGTGGTTCGATCGGTTTCGAACACAATGACAAGAAAGCCAGCTTTACCGACAGCTACAACCAGTTTATCATCGCCCCCGAAGTTGGCTACAACTTCAACAGCAAGTGGGCTTTTGGAGGCGTTGTAAGCTTTGATTACAAGAACTTCTTCCGTGCGGACGACACTTACAGCTGCGTTTTCAGCATCGAGCCCTACGCACGCTTCTCCTACTTCCGCCAGGGCATCCTTCAGCTCTTCGTTGACGGAGGTTTCGGAATCGGTATCGGTGCAGGCGAGGTTAATGGTGATGACACAGACACCCTCCTCACCTACTCCATCGGCTTCAAGCCCGGTCTTGCTCTGAATTTCACGAAGAACTTCAGCGTTGTTGCCCACGTCGGCTTCATCGGATACAGAGGAGCGAACAACCCCGCATACGACCTCGGTTACGTGCGCAACGGCGGCATCATGCTCTCCAGCTCCAACCTCACCCTCGGAGCATACTTCAACTTCTAAACCAACCAAATCCCAAAATATAAAAGGAGGCCCCCGGGCCTCCTTTTCTATTTTATTTAATTCACTGACACCGAGCCCCGGAGGGGCTCAACCATCTATATGACAGTAAACTTATAGCGTATCGTCCGCTCATAAACCTCCCCGGGCCGTAACGCCTGCGAAGGAAATTCCGGCCGGTTGGGCGCATCCGGGAATCCCTGCATCTCGATCGCCACCCCGGCATAATCCTCAAACTCTTTCCCTTCCCGGCTCTTCGGCGAGCCGCTAAGCCAGTTGCCGCCATAGAGCTGCACGCCCGGCTGATCGCTGTCGATGGTTAACACGCGCCCGCTCGCCGGGTCGCGCATCTCCACCGCTCCCTCGATCATCCGCCCGGGCTCCCAGCCATCGATCGCCCAACAATTGTCATAGCCTTTCCCATACTCCAACGCGTTAAATTTATCATTCATATCGCGCCCGACGGCCTTGAACTCCTGGAAATCCATAGGCGTGTCGGCCACGGTCGCTATCTCGCCCGTAGGCCTGAGCGTGGAATCCGTTGGAAGCCATCGTGCGGCCTTCATTCTGACTTCCTGGTCCAGAGCATTTCCCGTTTCAGCGCCTCGGAGATTCCAGTAAGCATGGTTAGTCAGATTGACGACAGTCTCAGCGTCCGTATGCGCTTCGAAACGCAACGTAAGTTCATTATCATTATTCCAGGTGTAGGTTAGCTTAACATCAAGGGCGCCGGGATAGTTCTCATCGCCGTCCGGGGAATGTAGAGAAAACTCCACGCCGTTCTCAAGAACGCGCGACTTCCACAATTGATTCTGGAAACCCTCCGGACCGCCATGAAGATGATGAGGCCCGCAGTTGACTGCCAACTGATAATCGCGGCCTGCAACGCGAAGCTTACCCTCTCCGATACGGTTGGCGAAGCGACCCGCCGTCTTCCCCATGCAAGGGCCATCATAAAGATAATCTGCCGGATTGGCATATCCGAGCGCCACATTCTCTATCTTCCCGGAGCGGTCAGGAACGCCGACGCCAACGATCCCGGCCCCGAGTGAGGAAAGTTCCACCCACGCGCCATGGTCATTCACAACACGAAATATCTCAATCGTCCCCTTCGGACAGGGAGAAGTTTTTCCGGTAACAATCATAAAAAAGAGTAATTATAAGTAACTCTACAAAATTACCCCAAACAGCTAGACAAACCAAATCCCAACCACAAAAACTCAGCCAACAGATAACCCGCGCGGCCCTCTGGATAAATCTTCCCTCCATCCCGGGCCTCTGTGGAATCCCCAACGAAGACAAGCGCCCCCGGAGCTATGACTTGCTCCGGGGGCGCTTATCCTGAAAATATCTTAGACGGGGTCTTATTTTACATTTGCCGCAGCATCATCCGCTGCCACCTCCGCCGGCGACGGGGCTGCCGTTGCCGGGTTGACGGCAAATACATAGCTCCTGTGTTGCCACAAGGCAATCGCCAGAATAACAACCACCACTACGCCGCTGAAAACAAACTCAAATCGTGGATCCGTCGAATGAAACAGCTTCCTGAAGAAACCGTCAACAAACGGCACCATCATGATCGCAACATAATTCGATGACAACACATAGCCGAAATAGCGCGTACCCAACTTATGGTCAGGAGCCACATAGGTTGTCTTGTTATAGATCATCGGCTGGATAATACCGTAGCCGAATCCCGTCAGCAACGAAGCTGCTATATAAATCCCGTAGCTCTTTGTAAGGCCAATTGCCAGAAGCCCCACTGCGCACATCGCCAGGCAAATGAACATGACCCCCTTGCCGAAGAACTTCTTTAACCTGCCCACCATGGCGCCTGTCACAGCACACATCGCATAATATGCAGCCGTCACGATACCGACCTGTGCCGTGCTCATCCCGTAATGCTCCATCGCGAACGGAGCATAATAGGATATCGACGTCGTTGCATAGGTCAGGAACATGTATAGCAAAATAAGCCCCCCCAGCAAGCGCCATGATTCACGCCCCTGGAAATGATAGGCCGGATCAGCCGTATTGTTCGCCGCCGCCAACTTCGCCTCCTCTGCTGTTGCCGGAGTGTCGATACGGTGCTTCTTGACATATTTCTGTGTCATGAACGGGACCAACAACAGCGGAATAAGGGGCGTCAGATAAACCGCAAACGCAGCGTGCCAGCTATGGACGGCAACCCAGCCGACATATAGGTTCGCAACAATCACCATCGCATTCGATGTCGTCGATTTCAGGCCAAGGTCAGTCTGACGCGAAGCTCCCATGAACCACTCTGAGATGAACCCCGCCGCAATCGGCACAACCAATCCGCAGCCGACCCCGACCATGCAGCCCAGGAATATCAGCATCCCCATGCTCTCCGCAAAAAAACAGCCGATGCCCGCTGCAAGGAATATCGAAAGCCCCCATGTCAGAACTGCCGTCTGCCAGCGGGGTGTCGAAATCTTCCCGGCCAACAGGACGATCGGGATCATGCAAAGGTTGGGCAAACTCGTCACAAGCTGAGATTCCAGCTCCGAACTGTGGAACATATCCCGCAGACGGCCCAGCATGGGAGATACTGCCAATCCTGGCATATTGATAGTTAATGATATGGAGAGGATGGCAAGAAGGGATATGAGTGGCATCTTGCCCGTGCCCGCGTTTACATATTTCATTGCTGTGGGATCGTTATGGCTGGAGAGACGACCTGTGAATGATTTTTTAGAAGCGGCTTTAATTTGCTTCAAAGATGTTTATAATATTTTAACAGAAAAGGTCGATTAAATGTTGTCACGATGTCTGCCTTATCATCCTAAAATCTTCGTCATTGTCTGCAAACCGCCTGTTCTCCTCAAGCCGGGACCTTCCTCCCGACCAGCCTCCCACTATCCGCGCTATTCGCGCCTCCGAGTAATACTGCCGGATGTTGGCCGCGTCTTTCCTCGCCCCCTCAGCCATCAGGTCGTCAAAACTGCGCAGAAGGTCGGCCAAGGCCGACAGCGAGTTCTGAGTCTGCTGACTGTAAAGCGTGCCGCTCATCGAACCGTTGTCCAGCTTCCCCTGCAACGCACCGTTGACTCCCGATATGTCCTCCATCATCTTCATCTGGATGTCGAGCAGCTCCGTAATTCCTATATCAGTAGCCTTCGAACTCACCTGCTGCGGCAGCGGCATCCCGGCCCGGGGTTTGAACACAATCACACCGTTGAAACGTCCCCACTCATCAGCAATGTCATCTATCGTCACCCCCTCCGGCAGCGACCCCTCTGGGAACAACAGTACTCCCTTCGCCGAAGCCCGCAGAATCCAGTCATACATCGATATGAGCCGGTTGGTCAGCTTCTGCTGGTCGATTATGTCATTGACAAAAGAATGGATCTCGCCGTCGATAAAAGGATAAGCCTTGAAAACATATGGATGCGACCCATGCCGGTAGGGAGTCCTTCCAGCCGCAAGCCGCTCCCCGCAAGGCCCGACAAACATATAATGCCATTCCTCGGCGCCGCCCCATTCAGCCGCCACCAACGGCAGGCCGGGATGCTCGGCCCTCCGCCTGCTGTTTTCCTCCTTCACGCGCCACAGTTCATCGCGGCCGATCCGGAACACGCGCCCCGCAGCGCGGTCATGACAACGATAGCCGAACACATGCTTCTTATACCATATCTCATGCACGCGGCACAGGCCTCCTCCCCCATACCGTTTCTCCAAGACGGCACAACTCTCGGGAGATCTGCCGAAGGAAGCGCACAACTCGGCGAGACTCAGATCATGAACCTCCCCGATCATCGCCACATCCCAGCCCCGGATATCGCGCGACCCCGGATCGACAAACACTCGGTCAGGCTGGACTACATCGGTCCAGCAATCGCTCCGGCCGGCGCGAAGACCGAACCATTTCTTATGGACCACCATCCCGCTGATCAGGAACTCCTCCATCGACCGCGCATAGACCTCCTCGATCCGGTTGAGCTCCATGTTATAGTCGAGCAGTTTCTTCATCACCTCCGCGCCGTCACGCTCTTCCGGGTCGCGGGCATCACAGCGTGGCAACTCCCACCGCTGCCGGAAGACGCCCAACACATTCCTCACCAGCCGACGGATAAGATTATTCTTCAGCGGCACATTCCCTTGGGCCCGGATATGATCCTCCTCACGCATACGCGCACCGTCCTGCTCAACGATGTCGCCCCACTGATCGCCGTAAGTGAAGCGTTTATTGCGCTCACGCTCCGTGCGGAATTCCCCGCCGGCCATCCAGCACTCCCGGGCCCGCTCCAAAAGTTCCAGCGACTCAGCGTCGGCCCTCAAAATATCCTTATCCCCGCTCTCCATTGCGGGAAAATCCATCTCAACAATCTGCATATCCATAAAATTTAAGAAAATAACATGGCAGCAAAAATACCCCTCCTCCCTCTCCCCCTATCCTTATCCCTCAACTCACCCCCCTGCGGCTATAAAGCAACTTGTCACTATCACTTAATTTCACGCGTATGAGTGCAGTCCCGGAAGCAGGTAATTTGCACCGAAGTAGGTAAACGCCACCGACAGAATTGCCACCGCCAGATAAATGTTCAGAACCCGGTCCTTGCGGAACACTGGCAGCGACACCTGATGAACCGGCAACGCATAAACCAACAGCGTCACAAGCGCACATGTCTCCTTCGGATCCCAGCCCCAGTAGCGCCCCCACGACTGATTTGCCCACACAGCCCCGACAAAAATCCCCGCTGCCAGTAAAAATACGCCCGGGACAAGCAGCCTCCGGTTGACCATGCTAAGCTGCCTCCCCGTCTCCCCTTTCTTCACCAACGCCGCAACCGCCAGCAATGCCATAAGTAGGAAAATCACATAGCTACCCATCACCAACATCACATGGACCGACAGCAACGGAGAACCCAACACCGGCATCAACGCACCAATCCGCGCCCCACGGCCTCCCATCGCCGCCACCATCACCGTCAATCCCGAAATCAGCAGCAGACAACTCCGAATCCCGGCCCCCCTGACAAAAATCGCCGCCGCAGAAGCCATGAACGCCATGAACAACATCGTCTCCGGTCCGTTCGAAAGTGGCCAATGCCCTCCTATCCATCCCCGCAAAACCAAGATCCCTCCTGTCCATAAAGCTCCCAGGCAGCTAATCCCAACAAGAATCCCTCCGGAAACCCGGCCGCAACCCCTCCGGCGGAAAGCCACGACACATCCCCACGCGCCAGCCACCAACAAAACAACTCCGCCGACCGGAAGCGCGACCCAACGGTTGTAAAACATCTCCGCACGAATGCGTGATTCAGACGGCAGGTTCTCCGCGCCGGCATATTCAGCCTGCGCCTCCCGCAGGCGGCTCAGCTGACGGTCAGCATCCCGGTTGCGTCCCATCTGCAGCGACTCGTTGATGCCGCTCATCGACGTCGCAATGAACTGCCATTGCTCAAGACTCATCTTCGAGGGGCGACGCTCGGTAAGCGACAACCACTCAATCCGCCCCGATGCACTCCGGTAAGGATAGATCCGGAAGGCGCCACCCGTGCCAAGCCAACGGGCTAACGACTCCCGCTCAGTCTCCTTCTTCTCCCCTTTCACCCCACGTTTCCTTTCGCGCGTCGCATAATCTCGCGCCCAATCATCATAATAGAACAGCCAGCCCGACAGAACCTGCTCCGGCGTAAACCCGGCATAGCTTCGCGACCCGTAAAGAGTCTCCGTCACATCGTATGCCATCGTCTGGATCGGCACGATCCGGTCGTCCCAATAGACCAGCACTTTCCCGAAGTTCCTCGCCAATGGACGCTGCATGGCCGGAAGATCTTTCTCCGCAGCCATCCCTGCGAGCGAACCGGCCGCCAACAGCACCAGTGCGGCGACCACACGCCGCCGGAACAGACTCCGCCAATAGCTTTTCCGCTGAAAGAAAAACCCCGCCATCCCGAGGCCGAGCAGGATATAGCCCGCATAAGTCACGCCCGTCCCCACAGGATCATGGCTGACAGAAAGCGTCGTGCTCTCCGGACCCATCCCCGATTGAAAGAAACGCCACCCATCCGCTTCCCCGACACGGTTCATCGATATTGTCAACTGCTGCCGGCTATCCTTTCCGACAATCTCAACCACCGACCGATAATCCATCGGCGTGGTCGTCCCCGGATAATAATCAACCTCCACCCTCTCCAGACTCATCCCGAAAGGGAACTCTCCCTCCCCGGGACCGGAACTTTTTTCAAACCTCCCTACAGGCGTCTCCCCAACAGAAAGCGTCACCTTCCCTTGAATCCCCAGGAAATGAGTGAGCGTTGCCCCGACCAATATGACGGCCAGGGCAACGTGGATCAACAGCGTGAAGGGATTTTTAAGCAATAATCTCAAATTCATCATATTGCGTCTACAAAGCGGATTATAGCATCGCGGTCGGCCTTCGACAGCTTGCGGAAGAGCTCGACCGACCGCCGGGCATCGCTCCGGGGAGAATAGCCGTGCCACATGATGGCTTCCATCGCCGTCCGCGCCCGACAGTCATGCATACGGTCGGCCGTCGGCGAACCGGTCACTTTCTGGTGAAGCCCCCGGCCCCAGAGAGGCGTTGTCCGACACCATCCGCCGCGGATGTCGTTGACCATCATCAGCTTGTGCTGAACCATATCCGTGTAAGGCCAGATCGTCTGATACGGAAAACGGGGGAGCATCGTCTGCGAAGTGAAGAATTTAGCCGGATCGACAACATTGTCAGCCCCTGTCGTCCAGGAGGGACGGTGGCAGTAGTCGCAGCCGATCTTGGCAAAGAGTTCGCGCCCGCGGACAACATCCGGGTCATCAACATCCCGCACTGCGGGAACGGCCAGGCCGCGGTGCCATACCATGAAGTCAGTATACTCCTGATCCGACATTTCGACATCAAGATCCTTCGCAAGAAGATAATTCTTTATCCTCTGCTCCATCGGGCCTTCCCACCAGTCAGCATGACGGCGATTCGGGTCGATGCGCTGGAGATATTGGTCGAATCCGGCCTGGACGTCCGGGTCTTTTGCCGAATATTCCGCATACGTCCCCGCTCCGTCGAGATAATGATAACGGCGGTCGGAGCGAGTCACATTCGTGATGTTCCAGATAGCATTCGCCCCGGCTGCATCCTGAAGCGGACCGCGCGAGAGGGCGTAAGTGAATCGGCGGGCATAGCCAGTGCCGTCCCCTTGCACGGCGTTGGCATACATCCCCGTCCAGTTGCCCCCGGCATAGAAGGCGGGATTGAGCCCGTTGGTCATGTAGCCGTCCTGCTCTTCCTGACGATATTGCGCCAGCAGCGCGGATTCTTCGATCGCGTCGAGCAGCCCGGTCCCATAGACACCGATTGTCGATTCCAGTTTGACGGCATACTCGCCCGGCAGCTGATAACCCTGACCGACGACATAGATCGCCTCGCGAGGCATCGTCACTTCCGGATACTGCAGTTCGTAGGTCTCCCCGTCATCGAAACGGTTGCCCCATTCGTCTACGGCTGTCTTCCAGCTGACCGTCACCTTGCTTTCATCGACAGGAGCCTTGAACGGGGCGACAGCATGGCTCTGAGGCATCCCCGCAAGCCATGGCACATACCCTTCCGTCGCCGGATCATAGACGACGAGCAGGCAGCCGTTGCCGGGATTGGCCGTATTGAACGACCCGTCGGGCACGCGCGTGCCATGGCCGTAGTTGGGGTGACAATGCAGGCAGGATGTCCGAATATATACGGGGCCAAGTCCGGAACGCACGCCCTCGGCGTTGGCCATGAAGGGTTTTTCGAACAACGCCTCCCCGTTCTTGAATTGCTGATAGAAACCCTGCTCCTCGACAGCCGGGGCCGGCTGCTCGAACGCATTCGACGTGAAGATGTAGGATGTGCCCAGTTTGCCCCCGGAATAATACCAGTCCGGCTTTTGAAGCTCTTTCTCGGGCTCGTCCTTGATCGCTTCGTCCGCACAGCCGCCGAGCATAAGCGCGGCAGCTGCAAACGGAAGAAGACCCATAAGTCTATATTTCCTTATCATTTTCGGTTATCAGTTACGTGAGATTAAGACATGCACTTCCTCCAAGGCCCCGACAAGGTCGGTTCCGACAGTCTCCACGGCCTTGGCTGCTTCCTGGCCGCCGGCATATTTGGCGAAGGGCTCGGGAATAGCTTCAATGTCTGTGATTGAACGTTCGATGGCGTCGCGGACGCGGTCGTCAAGGTCCTTGTTGACGCTCTTGACATAATCGCTCACTGACGGATCGCCATTGCGAGAGCCGCAATATGCGTTCCGGATCGAGCGGATATTGTCGGCAAAGTCCTCGATAGAGTTCAGCGAGTATGGAGATTCGATATAGTTCTTGTCTTCCTCGCTCACTCCAAGATGCGGACGGCCAATCTTAGTGTGGCCGACCTCGTCGGCGATGTCGATGCAGCCCTGGACGAGTTCTTCGGCCGCTTCCTGACATGTCTTGAACCGCGACCCCGGTTTGCCGGCCTCTTTCATCTCGCGGCCATATTCCTCGCTGCAATCTATTTCGGCATCCTCCAAGATCTGCTGCTTGCGCTCGCTGACATTGTCAAGGCCTGCCCAGCATGCTTCAAGAAGAACGGTCTGCTGGCAAAGGTCCTCGGCCACGGCGCAGAGATATTCCAGTTCTTCAGGAGTGTAGTTGGGAGAGTGGACAAGGGATCTGTTTTCGTCATCGGAAAGTTCGAACAGGAGATATTCGACAGCATGGAATCCGATCAGGCCGTAGCCGCCGTTGTTCTCAAGCGACCAGTTACGTCCCGAACGGATGTCGGCAAGGAGGATATCCATGGCCGTTTTGTCGAGAGGCCATGAGTCGATGTGCGGGTCGATGTTACGGATAGCGGCCGGGCCGAAGAGGAACGCTTCGGAGAGTTCCCAGTTGCGGCGCGATTCTTTCCATGCCTTTCCGGCGGCTTCGATGTCGGGAGTTGTCAGCGTACCGGCCGCATGCTTCTCTTTCATCACGTCGCAGAGCTCCATCAGCTCGATGGCCGCATCGGCCATTCCCTTATAGGTCGGCAGAACAGTATGGTCAACGTATGCCTCCAGCGCTTGGGAAAGCTGACGCTCTTTTGCGGTCTGTTCTTCCGGTTCGTTCGAGCTCGTGTCCGAGCAGCCCGTGAGCAGCAGGCCCGCTGTCAGGGCAATCAGGTAAAGTCCTTTCTTGATCATATCTTTTGTTGTTAGTTATTGTCTGTATTATGTTATTTGAACCAGCCGACGTATGCGATTCCGAGCGATATGGCTGGCTCGTTGTTATATGGCTTGCTCAGAATGCCGCAAGTATACTCCCCCTTGACAATCACCTGAGGAATAGGATACCAGTTGACTCCGGCGCTTACCTTGCTGCGGCGACACCATCCCAAGCGGCTCACACCATCCGTCTTTGCCATCGAGTCGTAATAGTCATAGCGTCCGAAGACGTAGAATTTCTGGCCATGCAGACGCTTCGATGGAATGGGATGGAAGATGTCGTAACCGGCTTCGATCCCTGCCGCCACGGCGTCTGAGGCTATTTCCTGACGCTTGGAGGTTGAGTTTTTCGGCATATGGATGTTGAAGTTCGATATATGGCGCGAGTCGGTCAGATGACCCCAGTCGCAGAATCCGCGGGCCACGATTCCATAATTCTCATATTTGAAGTCGAAGGAGAGGATTGTGACGCGTCCTTTGATGCCGTCATTCTTCGTCGATGAGGTCGGGTATAGCGTGTTGCGGAAGGAGTCGCCGACATATCCGCTCAGTCCGAGCCGCAACCCGGGGACTGAATAGTTGTCAACCCGCGCCGCGAAGGCATATTTGTTGGCTATCTTGAATTCAAATGGGGAGGGGGAGCCATAGGCTATCCAGCTTTGGTTGCCGAAGCGTTCCGAGTCAAGACCCGGCAGGAACATCGCCTGGTAGGCCCATGCCCCGGCGCGACCCAGAATGCTGATCGATACTTCCCGCCATGTGCAGGGAAGGATGGTGGCCTCCCCTTCCGGGCGATGTACTCCGAAGAACTGGTTCGGCTCATGATGCGCATTCGTCGCGCCGACCGGAACAACCTGCAGTCCGGCCCGGACCTTCAGCTGCGGAAAGAATTCTTTCTGGAGATAAAACTGCTCAAGGTTAACCTCCCCTCCGCGTTCGACTTCCGTCTCATATTCCCCGGCCTCTTCCGTCTCTATCTCGACGGCTGTCTCCACGCCGCCATGCTCAAATTCTATTTCCGACGACATCGACCAGCCTTTGCCGAAGTCGTAGCCAAGATAGATGACGACATGGGGTATGTCAAAACGCCCATGGCTCTCATTGCGGTAGGCTTCCGGCTGCTTGTATCGGAGGTAGTTGTCGCTGTAGAAGTTGCGTGTGAAGACTGCCTCGCCGTAGCCGCCAACATGCAGCCTGTCGAGCGGCTTGATGCGGGCCTTTTCCTCGGTCTTGGACTGCGATGCAACGCCAGTCGTCTTGACGGCTATGGAATCAGCCGGAGTCTCCGCGAAGGCTGACAAGCCGGAAAGGAGAAAACCGACAAGAAAGGAGGCCGACAATTTAGCAGATGAAGAAAGTCGTTTGGAGTGGTTGGGATGTATCATGGTGGTAATTTTGACTGAGCAATAATTGACAGTGCAAAATTACCCTCTCGCCGCCCCTCCGGCAATACTCTCAAATCAGTAAAAATGCCTCCGGGCCCACCCCCTCGTCAACCCGTCCGCCCCCAATCTCTCTTCTCCGCAAATACCCCCAAGTAAGTAAAATCAAAAGATTTTATTTACTGCCAATAAATAAAAACCGCCAATTTTATTTACTGCCAATAAATAAAAACCCGCAATTTTATTTACTGCCAATAAACAAATTTTCGCTATATTTGCAATTTTGAGTAGAAGACCCAGTTTTATGACTTCTGAAAAGAAATGCGCCGAAGGCGTCCGCCCTGATCTCCTCAATTATGATGATGTCCGCAAGATGATCCCCTTTCTTGACGGGCATCCAAAAATCGTCAATACCATTCTCCATTGGCTGATCATTGATAAGTGTAACGAGGTCCATTCCCGCTATTGCTACGAAACGGGAATCCCTTTCGCAAACCTCCTTATCGATGAGGCCTATCATGTCCATAAGAGGATTGACAATGAAAAGGTGCTCGACCTTTTCCCAGAAGGTCCCTTCATTACAGTCAGCAATCATCCCCTCGGCGCGCTCGACGGCATCATGCTCATTGACATAATCGGCCGCCACCGCCCCGATTTCCGCGTGATGGTCAATATGTTCCTCAACCATATCTCCGCCATGCGCCCCTCCTTCATCGCCGTCGACCCCTCCAAAAGCGACGACCCGGAGAAGAAACGCATCACAATGGAAGGTATCCGCGAGGCAATGAAACATGTCCGCGATGGCCACCCTATAGGCTTCTTCCCCGCAGGCGCCGTCTCCAAAATCGACCGCACCCTCCATATCAGCGACCGCCCATGGCAGCCCTCCATCATCAGGCTCATCAAGCAGCTCCGCGTCCCGGTCATCCCGGTCTATTTCCACGACCATAACTCCACCTTCTTCAACATCCTCGGGCTTATCGACTGGCGCCTGCGCACTCTCCGCCTCCCCCGCGAGCTCTTCAACAAGACCGGGAAAACAATGCATGTCTCTTTCGGCGACCCCATTCCCGTCGAACGCCAGAATGAGTTCAAGGACCTCGACGCTTTCGGGAAGTTCCTCCGCGAGTCGACCTACGCCCTCGCAAAAAACAAATGACCCCTAACCCCTCCCACATATCATGCCAGCCACGCCTGACCCATTAATCCCTGCCGCCCAAATTCCCGAAGATGTCGCTGCCGCCAAGCAACGCTTCTCCATAATCGGCAATTCCCCGCTCCTCATCCGCGCCATCGCCCGCGCCATCACCGTCGCCCCAATCGACCTATCGGTCCTCGTCGGCGGCGAGTCCGGCTCCGGAAAGGAGTTCTTCCCCAAGATAATCCACCAGTTCGGGGCCCGCAAACACAAAAAATATATCGCCGTCAACTGCGGCGCTATCCCCGAGGGAACCATCGATTCCGAACTCTTCGGCCACGAGAAAGGGGCTTTTACGGGCGCAATCGCCTCCCGCAAAGGCTATTTCGAAGAGGCCGACGGAGGCACAATCTTCCTCGACGAAGTCGCCGAACTCCCCCTTACGACCCAGGCGCGCCTACTCCGCGTCCTCGAAACCGGAGAGTTCCTCAAGGTCGGTTCCTCGACCGTCCAGAAAACCAACGTCCGGATCGTCGCCGCCACAAATGTCGATCTTCTCGACGCCGTCCGAAAAGGACGCTTCCGCGAGGATCTCTATTATCGCCTCTCGACAATCCGCATCGATGTCCCAAACCTCCACGACCGGGGCGATGATATCCTGCTCCTCGCCCGGAAGTTCGCCTCCGATTTCTCCCGTAAATACATGACCGCCCCCATCTCTTTCTCCGAAGGGGCCTCCCGCGCCATGCTCCTTTACCGCTGGCCCGGAAATGTCCGCCAACTCAAGAATATCGTTGAACAGCTCGCTCTCTTCGAGGCCGGAAAGGAAATTTCCCGCGACGCCGTGCTCGATATCCTGCCGATCGACCATACCCCTCTCTCCACCCCGGCCCGCCGCCCCCATTCGGCCCCCGATCCCGAGGCGGAACGCCAGATGCTCTGGCAACTCGTCCTCTCCCTGAAGAATGATGTCGACCGACTCCGCGATGCCGTGGAGGGCCACGACAGGAAGGCTCCCCATACGCCCGATAACCTCTCAAAGGTGACCTCCCTGATAAAATATCCCGAGACCGACCTCCTCTCCTCGCCGCCCCTCTCCCTGGAGGAGGCCGAGAAGGCGGCAATTGCCGATGCACTCGCCCGTAACGGCGGCAACAAGAAACTTGCAGCCGAGGAACTCAACATCTCCCTCCGCACGCTTTACCGTAAAATCCAGGATCTTAGCATCGAATAACATCCCTATGAAGTTTTCTCTTCCCCTCTTTATACGTCGCGCTTTCATCCCCCTCCTTTCATGTCTTTTCTTAGGAGGGTTCGCAGGCTGCGTGCCCCATTATACGCTCAATGGTTCTTCGATCAACTATGATATCTACAAGACTATCGACGTCGCCAATTTCCCGATCCGCGCAGCCCTCGTATATCCCCCCCTTCAGCAGACGTTCGAAAATGAACTGATGAACTACATCACGCGCAACACGCGCCTCCAGGAAGTCGAGGGGAATGCCAACATTGAGATGTCCGGGGAGATCACCGGCTATTCCCTCTCTCCCCAGGCCGTCGGCACGGACGCCTACGCCACGGAAACGCGCCTGACGATTACGGTCCATGTCAAATATGTCGACAATAAGAACCCCGCCAACAATGTCGACCAGTCTTTCTCGGCCTACCGCCAGTTCTCTTCCTCCCTGATGCTGACCGATGTCCAGGATCAGCTCTGTCAGGAAATCAGCGAGGAACTCGTCAATCTCATCTTCAATGCCACCCTTGGCAATTGGTAAACCCCTTTCCCTCCCCGACCATGACTGACTCTGAAAAAGATCTTCTCCTACAGGAACTCGACCGATACCCGGCCTGCATTATCCCCGCGATCCGCCTTCTCCCGGAGGCTGACCCTGACCTGAAAAGGACTCTCGTCCGCAAAATCGCCGCCGCCGTCGGAGATGAAGCGGCCCTGCGCACCACCATCGGCATCGACCCCGCCGAGTTCGCCGATTTCTATCCCGATTCGCGCCATCCCGACCTTTCCACGGAGGATACCATCGATACGTTCATCGATCGCTTCGCTTCCCCCGCCACGAGCCTCCCGCCGGCCGACCTCGACCGGATTATGGGAGCCCCGGCAGTCGACATGACCGCTGCCATCGAGGAGCTTCCCGAGGCCGAGACCCCGAACCGTCCTGCCGACGCCACAGACTCCCTCCTCGATTCCTTCCTTGCCGCCGTCCCGCCCAAGACCCCGGTTAAGAAAGCAGCCCCGAAGAAGGAAGCGACGCCCCAGCGGCCAGCCGCCGGACTCTCCGAATCCCTCGCGAAGGTCATGATCAAAAACGGCAATTATTCAAAGGCTTTGGAAATTATTACGGAGCTTAACTTGAAAAATCCGAAAAAAAGTATTTACTTTGCAGACCAAATACGCTTCCTCAAGAAATTGATTGCCAATCAGTCAATGTCCTGAACAGCCGATTTCCGCGACCCTCCTCCGAAAGAAGGGCTCCGCGGAGTGTTTATGTGTCAATAAAACAACAAGTTAGATATGTACATCTTTTTTTGCATCATTATCGTGATCGCTTCGCTGCTTCTCGTTGGGGCAGTCCTTATCCAGAAATCCAAAGGCGGCGGCCTCGCTTCCGACTATAGCAGCGGAAACCAGTACCTCGGCTACCGCAAGACGACCGACTTCATCGAGAAGGCCACATGGACCCTCGCAATCGTCATCTGCGTCCTCTCCATCTGCGCTTCCTTTACGGTGAAGGCCCCCGTCAATGTCTCCAACATCACGCCCGCTGCCACGGCTCCCACTGCCCCGGCTCCCGCGCCCGTGAATCTTCCCGCTGCGAACTGATCCCAGCTCAATCCCATAGCAAGAGGCCCTGGCCGGCATCCCTGCCGCCATGGCCTCTTGATCTTTAAAAAATCAATAACAACTCAATATCACTATGAAGAAATTCTATTCTTTCTTTGCCGTAGCAGCCCTCTCCCTCTCCCTCGGCTGTTCTTCTTGCGTCAAGATCCTCAATGGTCTGCACGATGAGGATGACGATGACGAGCCGGAAATCGAAAATCCCGTTACGCCCGACCAACCAAACCGACCCGATGAGGAGCCCAACGACCTCGTCAGCGCAACGCTTCCCTCCGAAGGCTGGTCGAACGTGACCTCTGACGGAATCGTCACATACGCCCCCTATGCCTCTGATCCCGAGGATGGAGGAAGCTATTTCGCTTTCAAGATGGAAGGAGGCGTCTGCACCGACGCTGCATTCAACCTCGTCGCGACCAGCACGGCCGAGGCAAAGTATCTCGCCGACATGCTCACAAGCGGCGAATGGGCTAACTTTGACGATGAAGATGATGAGGATTACAAGATCAGACGAAAGGCCGTCAAGGTCTTCAGTATGCTTTCCGGGTCACTCGAACCCGTGGCTATCGGCGGCGCGACTCGCGCTTCGCTGACACTCCCGATTCCCGTGAACCGCTCAGGGAAGGTCCTCTACCTCTATCTTCCGAATATGGACGGCCTGACACAGGCTGACCTCAACACCATCATGGAATATTGGAAGAACAATTATACGGCAACCCCCGACCGCGTACTCTTCGGAAAGTATGATAACGGCGTCTACACGTGCGCAAACATGCGCGGCATGGACATGACCTATGTCATCAACACGGAATATGACGGCCAGGGGAATTGCACTCTCTACCGCACTTCCATCACCCTCCCCACTTCCGGCTGGGCGCAGCTTTATTACATGACCTACGAAGATCAGCTTGACGACATGGAAGAGCAATATGGCCGTCGTCCGGAATTGACGCTCAAGGGCAACACGGTGGTCCTGAATGCGCTCATCCTCGGAGAAGTACCCCGCGCCGACGTAGAGGCAACCATCTATGCCCTCGACTGGCTCAACAACTGCCCCCTCCTATACTCCCTCTTCTCCTGATAAAAATCCCCCTGAAACTAATAATCCCGCGTCCTTGCAGGGCGCGGGATTATTTGTACAAATTCTTATTCTGAATTAATGGATTCCCCAGAGGAGTTTCTCGCGCAGCAGGGTTGCGTTGTTGCTGCCGGGGCGCCGCAAGACATTGACCGAGAAGGGAGCAGCTGTGATTCGCAAATCCGGCTTGGCTTCCTCCTCTCCAATCTTCACCGCCTCCCGCTCACTCGTCATGTCGCGCGGGTCGCGGCATTCCATCGAATACGTCCGCCCGTCAAGCGCCACATGGCACTCCCCGGCGCGACTATACACCTCCAGATCGATCCGGCTCTCCCCCGGCACAACCAACGGCCGCATCGTCAAGGAATGCGGAGCGATCGGAGCAAGAATCATGCTCCGGAGCGTTGGCTCCAGAATCGGTCCACCGACCGACAGATTATAAGCCGTCGAACCGGTCGGCGTCGAAATAACCAGTCCATCCGATCGGTAATCAGCCAAAAACTCACCGTCAATATAGGCACGGACCGTCACCATCGACGCCGTCACACTCTTCACTATCGCCACCTCATTCAAAGCATAAGGCCAATCCTCCGGCTGCACTCTCCCGGAAAGCTCAAGCGCAAGCCGCGGCTCCAGACGCCCGCTCCGGCGGCAGATCACATCCACCAACTCCCCGATCTCCGAAAGGGAATAACTCGCCAGAAAACCAAGATGACCCGTATTCAGCCCTATTATTGGAGTGCCGGCATCGCCGGCCCAGCGCGCCGCGCGCAGGAAAGTCCCGTCGCCGCCGATGCTCACAAGCGTCTCCGCCTCGCGCGGATATTCCTCCGCCAATGTCATGTCAGCCCCCGGCACAAAACCAAGTTCCTCCAGATGACGCCCGAAACGCTCCTGAACAACTATCTCCATCCCCTGGCGACGAAGCATTGCAAACAGCTCCCTCAGCCGCGCCTCATTTCCGCGCTGCCTACGACTGCCGCAAACCGCGACTAACTTCCCGCGGGTTTCCCTCTCTTCCATTTCAGTTTCTTTTTTCCACATCCAAAATGAGACGTCAGACATTGATCAGCGCCTGCAGCTCAAGCAACCGCTCCGCCACAAGCCCCATCTCCGCAGCCTCGCTGCCTGCCGACATCTCCGTCACATCATAACCATGGCGCCGGAGGCTCGCCGCAACCGACGCAGGGTCTGTGGTCCGCACACGCAGCATGACCGATACCTTACCCTCCTTGCCCGGCGACGTCAACATATCGACCAGATGCACATCCGCATCCTCGACAGCCATCGCTATCCGTGACGCCGAAAAATCTGCCGCCGCGCATTCAAGGACTATCTCGCTGCTGTCATCCCGGGCAGCTATCAGACGCCCGAGCCCCTCCAACAGCGAACTCTCATCGATTACCCCCAGAAGCGATCCCGCCTCTTCAACGCCGACAAGGCGCCCCGGGGCATCCAGCAGTCGCGGAAGCACCTCAATCAAAGGCATCGACCCCTCCACAACCGTGGACGGCATCGCGTCTCCGATTCCCCTTCCGAACATCATCGCTTCTCTTGCTTTCATATCTTTTTTCCTTTCTTTAAAGAGGAATATGAATTGGCCAACTGGCCTTTCTCATCCCGGTAGGGGTCATTTATTTTCCCCGCCGACGGCTCCCCTTCTTTTATATAACGCCGAATTTTAGTAAATTTGCGCTTGGTTCGCTTTTAATTTACCCAAAGTTACAAAAAGTGTGCCATTTTTCAAACCTCCATGCCCTCCGGCAGTCAAACATTTATGACCAGACTTAGCGTAAACATAAATAAGGTGGCAACCCTCCGCAACGCCCGCGGAGAGAATGTCCCCGACGTCGTAAAGTTCGCCCTCGACTGCGAGGCGCTCGGCGCGCAGGGAATAACTGTCCACCCCCGCCCCGATGAACGCCATATCACGCGCCGCGATGTCGCCGACCTTCGCCGCGCCGTGACCACAGAGTTCAACATCGAAGGCTATCCCTCGGAAGATTTCATCAACCTCGTCATTGCGACCCGCCCCGAACAGGTCACCCTCGTCCCCGACGCCCCCGACGCCATCACCTCCTCCGCCGGCTGGGACGTCGCCGGAAACGCCGATTTCCTCCGCCCGATAGTCGAGCGATTCCGCGGAGCCGGTATCCGCGTGTCGATTTTCGTCGACGCCGACCCGGCTCAGGTCCGCGAGGCCGCCCGCATCGGAGCTGACCGCGTCGAGCTTTATACGAAGCCCTATGCCGATATGTTCCCGACCGACCCGGAAAAGGCCGTCGAGCCCTTTATCGTCGCCTCCCGCCAGGCCCGCAATTCCGGCATCGGTCTCAACGCCGGCCACGACCTAAACCTGCAAAACCTCTCTTTCTTCCATAAATCGCTCCCCTTGCTCGACGAAGTCAGCATCGGGCATGCCCTCATCTCCGATGCCCTCTACCTCGGAATCGGCGAGACCATCCGCCGCTACCGCGAGGCTCTCTCCAGCAACCATAAATAATCCCTGACAGATGAACCCTACCCCTTCCCTTTCTCTTTGGTCGCTCGTTATGGACGGCGGCTACATCATGATTCCCCTCGCGATCCTGCTGCTCGTCACAATCTTCGTTTTCATCGAACGCTCGATCGTCATCGGCCGCGCCGCCCGCGAGGACAAAACTTTCATGGACCGTATCCGCGAATATGTCCATGAGGGAGACATCGAAAGCGCATTCAATCTCTGCCGCAAGACCGATTCCCCCTATTCCCGCCTCATCTCTAAGGGACTTTCCCGAATCGGCCGACCAATGAACGATGTCCTCGTCGCCATCGAGAACACGGGCAACATCGAGGTCGCCAACCTTGGCAAAGGATTCCCCTGGCTTTCGACTACGGCTGCCGGCGCCCCGATGCTCGGCTTCCTCGGAACCGTCACCGGTATGATCCAGGCCTTCTATTCCATGGCCAGCGCCGGAACCTCGGCCAACATAACGGTCCTCTCCAGCGGTATATACCAGGCTCTTGTGACCACAGTCGCCGGTCTCGTCGTCGGCATCATCGCCCTCTTTGCCTACAACTACCTCGTGGCCCGCGTCAACCGCGTGATGAATTCCATGGAGTCAAAGACAATGGAATTCATGGATCTCCTCAATGAACCCGCCTGACCTCCTCCAACATGGCCCTAAAAAGAAATTTCCAACAACTCGACACATTCTCCATGTCCTCGATGACGGATGTGATTTTCCTTCTGCTCATCTTCTTCATGGTGACTTCTACGATTATATTCCCCGGCGCCATTGACGTCAACCTCCCGCAGAGCAGCGAGCAATCCGCCGAGAAACCCTCCACGCAGATTTATCTCACGGCGGACCGTCAGCTCTACCTCGTCGACCCGGAGCCGGGAATGCTCCCCGAGGAAACCGACCCGGTCGCCGTCTCAGTTGCCGACCTTGAAGCAAGGCTGGCTGCCCGCGCCGCCATTGATTCAACCCGCGCAATGGCCCTCTACGCTGATTCCCTCGCCGATTATGGCATGGTAGTCAAAATCCTCGACATGGCCGCCCGGCGCAATCTCCGCCTCGTCCTCTCCACGCGCCTCTCCGGGAATGCCATTCCCGTTGAGACCCCGGTTGAGAGCCCGGCTAACTAAGACCCCGTCTCATAAAAAAATCCCGGCCAATGACCCGTAGCACAAAAGACCGTATGATTGCAGCCGGCGTGACGTTCCTCCTCACGCTCCTCCTTCTCCTTTGGCTTTTCTGCTCGTCCCTGCGCTTCGACCGCGCGAAACTGGCCCAGGCCTCCGTGCCCGAAATCCAGCCCGAGACAGAGACATTCCTGGAGCCGGAAATCCTGCGCGAGCTCGGCGAGGAGGAGTCTGTTGTCCATAACGCCCCGGCCCCTGCCGAGAAAGGGAATCCGGACCCTGCGCCGGTGGAGAACCTCAAAAAATCGGAGCCGGCGCCCGTGAAGAAGCCGGAGAAAAAGCCCGATGCCGAACCTCAGCTGAGAAGCAAAAAGCCTGAGCCTGTCAAGGCGCCCGAGCCATCAGCCTCCGCCGAGGAGAAGAAGAAAGTGACGTCCGCAGTCGCCAAGGGTTTCTCACAGAAAAACGGCACACCAACCGGAACCTCCGGTTCCTCCGGGGCCGGAGGCGTGGGAATCGGCATGACCGGGGTAGCCTCCGGACGCTCCTTCCTCGGCTGCTCGAAACCCTCCGTCAAGCTGCGCAACAAAGTCCGCGTCACAGTCGACGTCATGATCGACGCCGCCGGACGCGTCACGTCTGCCACAGCCCGCGCCGGCGCCGACCAATCGATCCGCCGCGCCTGCGAACAGGCTGCCCGCACAGCCCGCTGGTCGGAAAAAGCCGACGCCCCCCTAACCAAAGGAACAATAACCTTCAACATCACCCCCTCCAGCTAAAAGCAAAATCCCGAGGTTCTCGAGTTTCCCGAGATTCTCGAGTTTCCCGAGGTTCTCGAGATTCCCGAGGTTCTCGAGAATCTCGACTAATATCAGTCCTTGGGGGTTTGTAACCCCCAAGCAAAAAAGAGGAGGCCCCGAGGCCTCCTCTTTTTTTATAACAGCTATGTAAGTTTAAGCGTATTTGCTGAAATCTGCCTGAAGCATGTCGCCCTTCTCCATCAGAGCCTCGTGGAGCGCAAACGATGCCTTGAGGTTCTGCGGGGTGTGGCCGCCATTCTTGAGCGCCAGCTTGAGATAATCCCACATCAGCTCCTTATACATCGGATGGACGCAGTTCTCAATGATCGTATGAGCGCGCTGGATAGGATCCTTGCCGCGAAGGTCGGCAACACCCTGCTCCGTCGCGATGACCTTCACGGAATGCTCCGAGTGGTCGAGGTGGGAAACCATCGGCACGATCGTAGAGATCTTGCCTCCCTTCTGAATCGAGGGGCAGGAGAAGATCGAAAGGTAAGCGTTGCGGCTGAAGTCGGCCGAACCTCCGATTCCGTTCATCATCTTCGTTCCCATGACGTGGGTCGAGTTGACATTGCCGAAGATGTCAGCCTCAAGGGCCGTGTTCATGGCGATCAGGCCGAGTCGGCGCACAACCTCGGGATGGTTCGAGATCTCGCCCGGACGCATGAGCACTTTGTCGCGGAAGAAGTCGATGTTCTCCATGAAATGGTTCATGGCGTCATCGCTGAACGTCAGCGCGCACGTAGAAGCGAATTTACACTTGCCCTGCTCCATCAGCTGCATGACAGCGTCCTGGATAACCTCCGTGTACATCTCAAAGCGCGGAATCTCCGGATTCTCGCCGAGGCCGTAAAGGACTGCGTTGGCCACATTGCCGACACCCGACTGGATCGGAAGGAATTCCTTCGGAATTTTCCCTTCGCGAAGCTGGCTGACGAGGAATTGGCAGATGTTGTCGCCAATCTTCTGGGTCAGCTCGTCAGGGGCCGTGAAGGGCGCGATGCTCTCCGATGCGTTCGACGGCACGACACCAATGATCTTCTTGGGGTCGATCTTCAGGACGGTCGAGCCGATGCGGTCTGACGGCTTGTAGATCGGGATCTCACGGCGGTGAGGAGGATCAAGGGGTATGTAGTTGTCGTGGAATCCGCGGAAGGAGTTGTGGTAATACGACGAATATTCGATGATGACTTTCTTGGCCATCTGTGCAACGGTGGGAGCCATTCCGAGTCCGGCCCCGAGGATCACCTCGCCGTTCGGGCTCATCTCCGTGGCCTCGATGATCGCCACGTCAATGTCGCCGTAGAAGCCATAGCGCAAGTCCTGCGACAGATGGCTGAGGTGAAGGTCGAAGTAGTGCATGCCGTCGGGATTGTTGACCAACGCACGCGCGTCTTTGTGACTCTGGTAGGGGGTCCGAAGGTTCACCGCATTCGCCCGCGCAAGCTCGCCGTCGACATGGTCGTTCGTCGATGCGCCGGTAAACAGGTTGATCTTGAATTCTTCCCCTTTTTCATGGAGGGCCTTCGCTTTCTCAGCGAGCGCCACCGTTACTACTTTGGGCGTTCCGGAAGCTGTGAACCCGGATAACCCCAGCGTGTCGCCATTTTTGATGACCGATGCGGCCTCTTCTGCTGTAATAAATGGGATGCTCATTTGTAACGTTTAGATTTAAAGTGTAATTTTGCACAAAATTAATCATTTTATGCAATAATACACTATCATGAGCACTTTTTTTATCCCTGATTCCCCAAAAAAATGCACACCCTCCAAAAAAGTGCGCATAGAAACCTATGGCTGTCAGATGAATGTGGCTGATTCCGAAGTGGTTGCCGCCATGATGGAACTCGCCGGCTACGAGACGGCCCTCGATTGCCCTGATTCCGACGTCGCCGCCGTCCTGCTCAACACATGCTCGATCCGCGATAATGCCGAGCAGAAGATATATTCCCGCCTCAATTATTGGAATGCCCTGCGCCGGAAGTCGGGACGCAACGTTATCATCGGCGTGATCGGCTGCATGGCCGAACGCCTGAAGCAGGAACTGATCGACAACCATGGCGTCGACCTCGTCGCCGGGCCTGATGCCTACCTTGACCTCCCCTCCCTCGTGGCGGCAGCCGAGGCCGGGCAGCCTGCCATCAATATCGACCTCTCGACAACGGAAACTTACCGCGACATCGTCCCCCGCCGGATCGGCTCCAACGGCGTCAGCGGCTTCGTTTCTATCATGCGCGGCTGCAATAATTTCTGTTCCTATTGTATCGTGCCCTATACTCGCGGTCGTGAGCGCTCGCGCGAGCCGGAGAGCATTCTCCGCGAAGTTGCCGACCTCCGAAGCCGCGGCTTCCGGGAGGTGACGCTTCTCGGCCAGAATGTCAACAGCTATTCTTATACGGGCCCCGACGGCGTAAATGTCGGCTTCCCGCGCCTTCTTGCCATGGTTGCCGAAGCCGCCCCCGACATGCGGATCCGCTTCACAACGTCCCATCCCAAAGATATGTCTGACGAGACGCTCCATGTCGTCGCCGCCCATCCCAACATCGCCCGCCACATCCATCTCCCGGTCCAGAGCGGCAGCAATTCCGTGCTCAAGGCAATGAACCGCAAATATACGCGCGAATGGTATCTTGACCGCGTCGCCGCCATCCGACGCATCATTCCCGATGCAGGACTCTCCACGGATATGTTCACAGGCTTCCATAACGAGTCGGAGGAGGATTTCCAGCAGACTCTTGATCTCATGCGCGAAGCCGGGTTTGATTCGGCCTTCATGTTCAAATACTCCGAACGCCCGGGCACGCTTGCGTCCCGCGAGATGCCCGACAATATTCCGGAAGAAGTGAAGATAGAGAGGTTGAACAGGATGATCGCTCTCCAGAACGAACTCTCGCTGGAAAGCAATCTCCGGGATGTCGGCCGTGAATTTGAAGTGCTTGTGGAAGGGCCCTCGAAGCGCGACCCCAATGAATGGTACGGCCGCACGAGCCAGAACAAAGTCGTCGTTTTCCCCCGCGCCGAAGAAAACCCCGGCGACCTGATCCAAGTCCGAATCGAAAGCGCCACCTCCGCCACCCTCCGCGGCCACCGCATTTAATCTGTTTCCAGATATTGGCCGGGAGATTGCGTAGCGTGATTGTGGTCCGAACGGAGTGAGGACTCCGCAACCCGCGTCTCAGATTTCCGGGAGCGGGGCGAGCCAGTCGTTGTCCGGCTGGGATGGCTTCCCGCGCCGCTTCGGCGGCGTGGGAGCGTCCGGCCGCATGTCTATCTCTTCCAGTTCGCTCCGCCCGGGCCCGGACAACGCCTCCTGCAGGTCGCAGATCCGCCCCGAAAGCTTCGCTATCCGTTTCTCATAATTGGCCTTCATCTCCTCCACGCGCGACAATTGCTCCTCAAACCGCCGGATCTGCTCCTCGGCCGTGAGCCGCTCCTCAAGCTCCTCCCTGAGTTCACGCAGTTCTCGCCGATATTCACCCATCTTCCCCTCCTGCTCTTCAAGCAACGCGTTCAGGCGCTTAATCTCCCGCAAGCGCCCCGCTGATTCCTCGCGCAACGCCGCCACTCCGGATTCAGCCGCTTCGCGCGCAGCCTGCGCCTGCGCCGAGGCTTCCTGCATCTCGCCGTAAGCCTCCCGCATCTCCTCCAGCTCGCGCCACGCGCGCCGGGGATGAAACCATACTCCCCACGCACTCTCCATCAATCCTCCTCGCCGGCTTGCTTCGTCCCTACTCCGGGCTTCATCACGACCCCCTTCGATTTGCGACCGTTGATCGCAATTGTCAGCGGCTCCGGAAATTCCACAACCCGGAGATGCTCCGTTTCCTCGACTGCCGGCAGAGAGTCAAGATAGGCCGTGTCGATAAAACCGTTCCCCACGGCGGGGTCAACCGTGAAATATCCCGTCCCGAACGAGGTCAGGTTCTGGAAGAAATGTGTGCCTTGCGACGGCTCGATCCGGAAACCCGGCAATGCCGTCTCGACTATCAATCGCGCCCCCGCAATCTGCGCCCAGCGAACCGGGATTCCCAACGCCGGATCCGACGTCCCCCAGCGTCCCGGACCGGCAAGAATATAGGGCTTCCCTTCAGCCGTGAACCGCGCATTTATCTCCCCGGTCTCTTCCGCTATCTTGCGCGTCTGGAACGTGTCGAATGCCTCCGGCTTGACATAGACCGCATGGCGGACATTGTCCATCAGCCCATGGCCCAGCGCAGTCTCGCTCCGGATGATGACATCTTCATCGGCCACATCCGTTATCGAGTCGTCGAGCATCTCTTTCTTGTCGACAATCGGGCGGATCTGGAGCCAATAGACCATCCCCTTGCGTCCATGCTCGTCAGGACGCGCAAAGATGTTGCCCGCAAATTCTATCTCCACAGGGCGACCCATCTCGTACTGCCCCGTTGAAAGCATGAAATCGGCTATCGGCGCCAGCGGGAATTTGTCCTGCTTCAGGACATTGGCAAACGTCACGAGCTTCCGCCCCTTCCCGAGGTCGTTGTCGCGGATGATCCGGTCGTTGAAGTCGAATGTCGAGACAAGATATTTCAGCGCCCCGGCGGCAAAGGCGTCCGCCACAGGGACCTTGACGATGTTGAAACTGTCGTCGGTCCGGAAGTCGGATTTGTCGACAACCTTGGCCGGAAGCGCATAGAGATATGTCTGCGTGTCGCGAAGCGCAAGCTCCACGGTCGAGGTCTGCAAGACCTTCCCCGGATGTTTCGGCGAGAAGCGCAATGCCTTCCCTCCGTCAACGATATATTCCCCAAGACCTGCGGCAACCTCCACAACCCCCTCCTCGGCCTTTTCATCCCCGACGGGATAATAGTTGAGCGACCGGCCGACGCCTGCAAACGAGGGATAATAGAAGCCGCCATGATCCGTTCCGACAAGCTCCTGGAGGATGACGGCCATCTTTTCCTGGTCGATCAGGTTGCTCGTGGCGTTCATATAGGCTTTGGAGTCGGCGAAGAAGACCGAGGCGTAGACAGCCTTGACAGCGTCGGCTATCATGCCCAGACGCTGCTCCTCATCGCCTGTGAAGGGCACCATATACGTCGAGTATATTCCCGCGAAGGGCTGGTAATGGGAGTCTTCGAGCAGCGAGGAGGAACGGACGGCCAAAGGCCTGTGGATGACGGCGGCAAAGGCCCGGATGTCATTCCTGACTTCCTCCGGCAGTTTCGCCTCCAGGAAGCGGCGCAGGATCTCTTCGTCAGGTGCGTCCGACAGGGCAAGCGGATAGAGGTCGTTGCTCTCCATGAAGTCGTCGAAGATGTCTGTGCAGACAACAAGCGTGTGCGGAATCGTGATCTGGACGCCCTCGAAGTTGTCACATATCGGGTTTTTCTTTATTATCTGGTCGATGAAGGCCAGTCCTCGCCCCTTTCCTCCCATCGAGCCTTGACCGATACGGGCGAAGTTGCTGTAGTCGTCGTAGGAGTCTTTCTGAAAGACGGCCACGACGCCCCGGTTTTTCATCCTCCTGTAACGGACGATACATTCAAACACGAGTTTGCGGACCATCGGCTCATCCTCCATGTCGACAAAGGCATGGTTTTTCAGCGCGTCCGCTATCGGGAACAGGGCGCGGGAGTATAGCCAGCGGCTGATGCTGTTCGAGCTGCAATAATAATGGAGCAGGTCGGAGGGAATGTCGAAGATTCCATGCTGAAGGTCCTTGAGGTTGCGGAAGCGCATGAGCTCCCGCTTCGTGTCGGGATAGCGCACGATGAAATCGCCGAACCCGAACAGGAACGAGACTTCCCGCCGGAGGTCGATCGGGAAGGTCTTCGAGTTTTTGTCAAGGAATGTGTAGCCCGCGTCCTCGGCCGGCTGACGGTTGGCAGTTTCCTGGCTTTCGACAATCACGGGCGCATGCGGATTGACCCTATGCAGATATTGAGCCACTGCCATTCCCGCCTCAGGGTCTTTCTCCCCGTCGCGCGGGAAACGCGCGTCCGTCACGAGTCCGAGTATGTTCTCCCCGTAGCGGTCGATCAGCGCAGTCGCTTCTTCATAGTCGCGGGCCAGAAGGACTTTCGAGCGTCCCCTCATGCGCAGCATGGCCTCATGCTGGTTGAGCGCTTCCGTCGCGAACACTTTTGATTGATGAAGCAGGAATTTGTATAGGTGGGGCAAGACGCTGGAGTAGAACCGGATTGAGTCCTCGACCACAAGGATCGCCTGGACGCCCACTTCGTTGATGTCGTTGTCGGCGTTCATCCTGTCCTCGATCAGCTTGATGATCGCAAGGATAAGGTCGACATTTCCGAGCCATGAGAAGACATAATCGACCCCTCGAAGGTCTTCGTTGGCGATCCTGCGCCTGACTTCCTTCGAGAACGGCGTCAGCACGACAAAGGGAATCTTCGGGTAAAGCCGGTCGATTTCCACAGCCTCGCGGAACGTTTCGCTGACATCGACTCCCGGCATGGCGATGATGAGGTCGAATTCATGCGTGGCCAATGCCTCGTATGCTTCCGCATAGTTGGCGACTTTTGTGAAGCGTGGAGGCGAGGAGAGGTTCAGCGACACATATTCGTTATAGACCTGCTCGTCAACGCGCCCATCCTCTTCCAGCATGAAGGCGTCGTATGGGGTGGCGATCAGCAGCACGCTCGTGATCCGCTTCTGCATGAGGTTATTGAAGGCCGTGTCCTTCATGTAGAGCGTGTTCAACATCGTTTCATTCACATTTTTCATGGCTCGTCTTGTTTATGTGGAGGGATATGGAGGCGGGATATGCAAAAGATTCATGAACCATGATTCCGGAAAGGAACCGCGATCCATGAATCAATGTCGTTTTTTGGTCAATGAAATTATTTCTTGGCGGCAAGCTCCTCGATGAACGCGCCCAACGCGCCGGGCATCGATTTGTGGGCTGCCGTCGGGGCCTGGATGTCGGCGCGGAGCCCCGCATCCTCAATGGCCTTGATAGTCGTCGGGCCGAAACCGCCGATATAGATGCCGGCCTTGTCCTGGTCGAAGTCCGGGAAGTTCTTTTTCAGCGACGCGATTCCCGCAGGGCTGAAGAAGAGAAGGACGTCATAGTCCAGTTTCTCATCCGGAGTGAAGTCGTTGCTGACGGTGCGGAACATGACGACCTTCGTGACGTCGATTCCCTGCTCCGAGAGAGGGTCGGCCTGCTCTTTATGGACATCCGCCACGGGATAGAGGAACCGCTCCTTCTTGTTCTTGTCGATCGCCGCCATAAGCGTCGGGTCGTCAAGGCGTCCCGTTGTCCCGAACGCGATCTTGCGCTTGCGGTAGACAATATATTTCTGAAGGTAAAGCGCGACGGCTTCCGTCGTGCAGAAGTAGCGCATCGTGTCGGGCACTTTGACGCGCGTCTCCTCGCAGAGCCTGAAATAGTTGTCGATTGCGGCCTTCGAGGTGAATATCACAGCCGTATAATCGGCGAGATTGACCCGCGCCTGACGGAATTCCTTCGCCGTCAGTGGCTCGGTTTTTATAAACGGCCTGAACACCATCTCGATGTCATGGGCCTTCGCTATGTCGAAATAGGGGGACTTGTCCCCGGTCGGTCGCGGCTGCGACACAAGTATCCTCTTTATCTTCATGCTTCTTTTTTCTTCAGCCAAGCTTCTATTCCGCGGCCCTGAGCCGCTTCCCGTTCCGTGCCCCGGATCCCGGTTGCTTTGTCTCTCTCTTTTTGCTGTTTATTCTTTCTTAGCATAAGGCCATCGCCGCGAGACAGACAAGAACTATCGGCACGATTTCCAGACTGCAAAGGTAATACAAAAATAGCAATAATGAGGAAAGTTGGTTGAAAAATATCCTGAATCCCTTGCTGAAGAATAACAATTTACCTATCAGAAACGCGCTTCCGCCGATTATCAGGAGCGTCCCCGTCCATGACGGATAGCTGAGCAGTAGCAATGCCACGGGGAAGAGTATGAACGTTTCGAGAGCCGTCGACGACGTCGCCCCTTTTATCCAGAGTTGCGTGCGCCGCTGGTCGGTGAAGATCCTCCCTACCGCCCAGTAGGCACATAGCAGCCCGATCAGATAGAGCCCCGCCAACCCCGCGCAGATCCCTATCCCGGCGGCCTGCGGGCGCTGAAGGCCGTAGCTCCAGCCTAATTCGGCTCCTTTCTCAGCCGAATACCACAGGAATTTCCATAACATTACCCCCGCGCTGGCCGCCCATAAGACGTTCAGTAAACCGACGAAGGAGGTTTCCTTCACCGTGTCGTCAAACATGTTGTGTCGCAGCCGCGTGTCCGTAAGGTCGTTGAAGAGATGGCCTATCTGCTTGCGCGAGTTCTTGAACCGCAATGCCGCCACGCAAAACAACAGTGCCAGCACAAGGTAAACCCACGACATCCCGACCCCGGGGTCTTTCGCTGCCGGAGGTTCGGGAGCGGCAATTTCCGTGACGGCTATCCTCGATGGATTCTCCAGCACGATCGGTATGAGCCTCGACCCCGCTTCTTCGCGCGCTATCGAGTCAAGGCGTGCCTGCTCCTCGGGCGTTATTACGATCGCTACCGTGTCTGTCGCAAGGCTGTCAGCCGCCGTCACGGTTTCGCCCGCAATCTCCGTCCGGACCGCCACAGGCCTTGGCCACGCAAGATAGGTCGGAACGGTATATTCCTTTTTGGGCTTATTCTGGATCTGGACAGCCGCCGACTGCGACTTCGTATGGGAAGTCGCCACATGCTGCTCCGCCGCCGGGCCGTAGGTCTGCGTCCCGCCGATTGGCTCCGAAATTCCGTCGATCTCGTGCCATCCCCCAGGCTGCGCCGTCTTTACGCTGTCAGTTCCCGCCATCATAGCCATCCTTCCTGCCGATACCAGGCTACGGCCTTCCGGATCCCTTCCGCAAGCGATGTTCGCGCGCGGAAGCCGAAGTCCCGCTCCGCCTTGCTCACATCCGCGCTCCAGTTCCGCTGCTTCATTATCCGGTATTTGTCGCTGTTGAGCGTGCTCGGCTTCATCCGCGCCACGCCCCACTTTTCCGCTATCCCCGACACAGCCTTGACCGCCCAGAGCGGCATCCGCATCGGGATGACCACCTTCTTCCCCATTTCCTTCATCGAGATCTCGCGGAATTCCTTCTGCGTGTAGCCCCGGGGCTCGGCGATGTTGTAGATCTCTTCCGTCTTCCCTTTGGCCAACGCTTCATATACGGCCTCAGCCAAGTCCTCGACATAGATGAACGTCAGCAATTGCCGGCGATAACCGACCGAGAAGTCAAACCCTTTCTTGATCGATTCGAACATCAGGAAGTAGTCGTGGTCACGCGGGCCGTAGATTCCTGTCGCGCGGAAGATAATCCAGGGAATGCCGGCCATTTGCAGCCACAACTCCGCTTTCAGCTTCGATGCGCCGTAGCGTGTGTTCGGCTGCGGTAGGGTCTCCTCTGTGAAGGGAGTGTAGCCTTTCTCATCCCCGGGCCCGAGCGCCGAAAGACTACTCATGTAGAGAAGCCTCTCAGGGATTTTGTCGCATTGCTTCAACGCTTCCGTGAAGCTTCGCAGATACTCATAATTGATCCGCGCGAAGTCGGCATACCGCATGACTTTCGTTGCGCCGAGGTTATAGACAATCCAGTCCCACTTCCCATCAGGAAGGGCTTCCGTCATCGATTTCGCAAGCGTCTCGGGGTGGTCAAAGTCCAGGGTCAGGAATTTGATCCGCTGGTCGGAGAGCCATTTGCGGGATGTCGTTTCCCGGACCCCGGCCCAGACTTCGTAGCCGCGCCGCAATCCCTCCTCCACGAGGAAACCGCCGACAAAACCGCCGGCGCCAACAACCAATACCCGTTTCTTTTCCGTTCCCATATTCTCGTCCAAGTTTTCTCAGTTTCTAAAATAGGAATCCTCTACAGCGTCCGGAACTCATATCCCTGCCCGATCAGCCATTCAAGGCTCGCCGGCAGGGCCTCCCGGAGCCGCGCCATGCTTTTCAGCGAGTCGTGGAAGACGATGATCGACCCCGGCCGCGCATAACGCTTCACATTCTCCGTCACTTCCTCCGCTGACAGACGCCAGGAGTAGTCGCGCGTGACAAGGTCGAACATCACGATCCGGTAACGCCGCTTCAGAACGATGTTCTGCAACGGACGCAGCCATCCATGGGGAGGACGGAAGAGGTCGCTCTCGATATACCGCGCCGCCATCTCCACGTCCCGGACATAGTTCTTCGTCCACATCCGTAACCCCTGGAGATGATGCATCGTATGATTCCCTACCCGGTGTCCCCGTTTTTTCACTTCCTCGTAGAGTTCCGGATATTTCCGGACATTATCGCCGACCATGAAGAATGTGGCCTTGATTCCGTATCGGTCAAGGATTTCCAGGACCCAGGGAGTGCTTTCAGGAATCGGGCCGTCATCGAAGGTCAGATAGACCGCCGGATGCTCCCCAGGCTTCTGGCGGACGCGAAAGAGGGCCGTGCCGCAGATTTTGCGGAAGAGTTTCGGAGGGCGCTCGATGAATGCCATGAGGAGGGTCAACGTTGATGATTGCGGGCAAATTCCTCTCCGAGGCGGCGGCTTCTCGCCATGTCGACCTTAGCCACTTCCGGATCGGCCATGATCGCCTCCCGGCTGACGCCGCCGGCAACATACTGTTCGATTGCCTCCGTGAAGATGGAGTCAATATAGCGGTCATCGGCCGGACGCGCGGCGTATGCCGCCACGTCAAGCGCGGCAAGTTCGTTGACCGTGCGCGCTGCTTCCGAAAGTTCCCGGATATAGTCGGACTCTGAATAGTCGGTAGGCGTTTCGATATAGTCGCTTCCTCCGCCGTAGGCAGCCGCATAATACTGCTGGAGCATCGGCAGCGTGAAACCGGTCCCGGCGATTTCTTTCTCTATATCCTTCTCGTCGCCCCCCATCGATTTGTAGAGCTGAACGGCGCGATAGAACTGATAGGGCATAAGCCGCGATTCCATCGACATCGGCGCGTTCGGCCCGAAGTCGCGTGTCATCCCTGCGTTATATGCCAAGTATTGCGCCATGCGCCGGGTCTGCCCTAAGAGCATCTGCTTCCCTTTCTCGTTCAGTTTCCGGTCGCCCAGGCGCGTTCCGAGACGGTCATAGAGGTCAGGCAGTGTGAGCGCGATGGCGATGTTGTAGGTCGAGGTCCGCTCAGGCAGTTTCTCGTTCATGAGATTCGCCACTTCAAGCGCCTGCTTGAATTTCGCCGTCGCCTCCTTTTCTTTTCCTTCTGCTTTCAGAGCGTCCCCTTCATAGAGAAGTTCCGACGCGACGTCGAGCATCGAGGTCCTAACCGACAGCATCATCCTCCGGGCCGTTTCGTCGAAGTAGGGTGTCTTGGCGTTATCCGCCCCTCCCCATTCATATTTCTTCGTGACGACATCGTAGGCCCGGTCTGTCCGCGCCGGTATCCCTTCCTGATAGGTGGGGACAAGCTGATGGGTCATGCCCGTCGAGCGAAGGTAGTTCGTCAGGCCGAGATGATATTCATCTCCGACGGTCGAACACCAGTAGATCGGGCGTTCCCAACCGTTGGCGGCGTTCGTGGCGATGATGTCCAGCATCAGCAGCTCCCCGAGGGAGATATAGCCTTTTTTCCTGACTGCCGGAGAGGCCGAGAGGTCGATTTCTATTTCGTTGACGATCCGGGCCGTGTCTGACGGAGCAACGAGACCCCGGGCGACGACAGCCTTTTTGTCGACAGGGATCGTCATTACGGCCGATCCAAGCATGGGATACCCATATTCATTGTCGCGGTTGCCGTTTGCGTAGAGGTCGCGCAGGCTCGTGAGCAGGTCGGCCGGAGCTTTTTCCATGCCCGGCAGCGTGACGTCAAGGCGCGCATACGCGATGTCGGCCGGAGAGGCCGTGAATTTCACGGGAGCAGCCGTATAGCTCTGCTTCCGCATCTGGTTGGCATACCAGTCGGAGGCCAGATAGCTGAGGTTGATGATCTTGACGTCCGGACGCACTCCCTCGACTTCCTGGGCATACCAGAGCGGGAACGTGTCGTTGTCGCCGTTGCAGAACACGATTGCATTCGGCTCCAGGCTTTCAAGATAGTTGACGGCGTAGTCGCGCGCTGCCGTGCGTCCGCTCCGGTCATGGTCGTCCCAGGTCTGGCTGACCATCTGGATCGGAATCACCAGCCCGATCACGACCGCCGCTATCGCCGCGTAAAGTCCCGGACGGCTGTCGGATTCGACAGTCAGGACTTCCAACTGCTCGGGGAATTCTTCCGTTGCTTTCCGTGTGTAGTTTCCGGCAGCCGGTTTATTCTCTCTGGCATTTTGTTCCCCGGCTGCTTTAGCGCCGCGTTTGCCGAGGATCCATCGGATTATCTGCCACAGTGCCGCCACGCCCATGCCGATCCAGATTGCAAACGCATAGAACGACCCGGCGAAGGCATAGTCGCGTTCGCGCGGCTGCATCGGCGGCTGGTTAAGATAGAGCACAATCGCTATGCCCGTCATGAAGAACAGGAAGAAGACGACCCAGAATTGCTCCACTCCCCTGCGTCCTGCAAAGGCTTGCCAGAGGAGACCGAGCAAACCGAGTATGAGCGGGAGCATGTAGTAGACGTTGTGGCCTTTGTTTTCTTTCCCTATATCATCGGGGAGGAGGCTCTGGTCGCCGAGGCGCATGTTATCGAGCGGCGCTATCCCCGTGATCCAGTTGCCGGCATCTAACTCCCCACCCTGGTTGAGAAGGTCGTTCTGACGCCCGGCAAAGTTCCACATGAAGTAGCGCATATACATGTGGACAAGCTGGTAGTTGAAGAAATATGCAAGGTTCTGCGCAACGGTCGGCTTGTAACCGATCTTCTGAGGATAGTTCACGAGTCCGGTTGCCTGATTGTAATATGGTTCTCCTTGCATGTCGAGCTCCGGAACTTTCTCCCCGGTAGCCGCGTCGATGGCGTAGATCTCTTTCAAGTTGGCCGACGTCGTGTCCAGGTTGACCCATGTGCGGTACATATCCCTGTGGGCCCGGCTATAGATACGCGGGAAGAGCATGTTCAGCTCCGGATTCAGCTTGACATCCGATTTATAGTCGCGCTTCACATAGTAATCCCCTTCCCGGTTGGCCAGTTCGGCGTTCCTCGCGAGGTCTTCGGCCGATAGCAGGCCATATTCAGATCTTGTCTCGGCTCCACGGACTCCCTTCGCGTAAAGCGGTTTCCCTTTTTCTATCACCTGGTCGTAATGCGGCACGCTGACAACCACAGGCTGCCCTTCGTCCGTCCAGTAGACCGTGTCGTTCGTCGTCCCGATCAGCTTCCGCTGTGTGCCCGAATAAAGAGTCTCGCCGTAGAGCAGCGGATTCTCGCCATATTGCTCACGGTTCAGGTAAGAGGCCAGGTCAAAGACGTTGTCGGGGGAGTTCTGGTTCATCGGCGTGTCAGCGCTCGAACGGATCAGGATCAGCGCATAGCTGGAGTAGCCGACAAAGATGACCGCCATGCTCCACATCACAACGCTCATCACCCGAACCGGCACCGGGGCCGCATAGCGGCTCACGAGCCAGACCGCCAGCAAAGCCATCAATATCCAACCCAACGTCCATCCCGCGCCCATGAAGAGCATTCCCGAGAAGAAGACAGCGACAAAGAAGGATAGCTTGATCTCTGCTGCCGAACGCTGGCGGCGTAGGGCATATATCGCCCAAAGGAAGGCGGCGACCATGACGGCGGCGTAGATAATTGCGCCGCTGTTGAACGACAAATGGCATGTATTGACGAAGAACAGTTCAAACTGCTGGGCCATCTTGATGAAGCCCGGGACAAGGCCGAACAACACCAGACCGATGATCACAAACGAGATCGCCAGCGCCAACAGGGATTTCACAAGGTTCATGTTCTTCCATTTCCTGTAAGCGAACACCAGCACGATGGCCGGGATGCAAAGCAGGTTCAGAAGATGGACTGCGATGCTGACTCCGATCACGTAAGCGATCAGGATAAGGTAGCGGTCGGAATGCGGCTGATTGGCCCGGTTTTCCCATTTCAGGATAAGCCAGAACACGAGAGCCGTGCAGAACGACGAAAATGCGTAGACCTCTCCTTCGACAGCGGAGAACCAGAACGTGTCGCTCCAGCAATAGGCCAGCGCGCCCACGACGCCCGAACCCATGATGACGAAATATTTCGCAAGGCTTATTTCCTCCGTGCGGTCATCCTTTACGGTCAGACGGCGCACAAGGTGGGTAATAGTCCAGAAAAGAAGCAGGATAGTCAAGGCTGAGAGCAGCCCGCTCATGGCATTGACCATAAGCGACACCTTCTCAGGGCCGGAAGCGAAATTGGCAAAAAAGCGGGCCGTCAGCATAAAGATCGGGTTGCCCGGCGGGTGGCCAACTTCAAGTTTATCGGCTTGGATAATGAACTCGCCGCAGTCCCAATAGGAGGCGGTCGGTTCGAGGGTAAGCCAATAAGTGACGAGGGCGATGACAAACACGAGCCAACCCAGCGCATTATTGACAAGATTATATTTCCTGGAAATCATCAAATGAAAGGATTAGAACAAAACAAAAGGGAGCAGCCCAAGGAGAATCCGCAAGGAAAAGCCGAAAGGATTCCAAAGGGGGCCAAACCTCCTAAACTGCAAAATTAACGATAATCCCGCGAAAACCCAAACAAAAAAGCCCGCCCCCGCGTCCAAACCAACCAGCCGGAGTAGGGACGCGATAAATCGCGTCCTGAGCCCCGGAGGGGCTCGACCATGGTTAACCGCGGGCCCTCGCGGCCCGCGGAAACATCACCCCCATAAATAAACAACGACCCCGGAGGGGTCGTACTATATAGTGGAACCCCTCCGGGGTTCTTTTATATTATTTTATCATTATTTCCTCGGGCCTCAAGGGCCCGAGGTTAACCGTGGTGGAGCCCCTGCTATATAACTAATTTTCGGCCTTAGTTGATTGACTGAGTTTAC
>CAYZQA010000015.1:0-26218 GCA_964480745.1 uncultured Sangeribacter sp.
TCGCGACCCTTAGCTTGGAAGGCTAATGCTCTACCAACTGAGCTACTTCCGCATTGGTGTGGGTGGTGATGGATTCGAACCACCGAAGGCGTAAGCCAGCAGATTTACAGTCTGCCCCATTTGGCCACTCTGGTATCCACCCGAGGAGTCTCGGACGCAAGCGTCTCTGACGTTTTGCGAGTGCAAAGTTATAGCAAATTCCGACGTTCTCCAAATTTTTCAATAAAAAAATTTCAAAAAATTTGAGTATAACCGTAAACTTTGCGTTCAACCCTGCTCCACTCCCCTATTTTTAATCCTTATTATCATTATTTTAGGCCGCCCTCATCCGCTTATTCCACAGTAACGGACTTGGCCAGATTGCGCGGCATATCGACATCCTTCCCTTTGTTTACAGCTATATAATATGAAAGAAGCTGCAAGGGAACGGAGGTGATAATCGGGGTGAGGCACTCCGGCATTTCAGGAACTTCAAGAACGTGGTCAGCAATATTCTTGATCACGGAGTCCCCCTCCGTCACAATTGCCAGGATATTTCCTCCCCTCGCCTTCACCTGCTGGACGTTGCTTACGATCTTTTCATAAAGATGGTCCTGGGGAGCGATAATGACGGTCGGCATCTCCTGGTCTATAAGGGCAATTGGGCCATGCTTCATCTCGGCGGCCGGATAACCCTCGGCATGGATATAGGATATTTCTTTTAGTTTCAATGCGCCTTCAAGCGCAACGGGATAACTGTATCCGCGCCCGAGGTAGAGGAAGTTATGGGCGTAAGTATAAATCAAAGCCAGTTGACGGATTTTGTCATCAAGCTTCAGGACCTTCTCCACGTAAGAGGGGATTTTGAGGACCTCCTCCCCGAGGGAGCGGATCTCATCCTCCGTCTTTGTGCCGCGAAGCTGGGCAATTCCGAGTGCAAGAAGGGTAAGGACCATCACCTGGCCTGTAAAGGCCTTAGTGGAGGCGACGCCGATTTCGGGCCCGACGTGAATATAGCAGCCGCTATAGGTCTCGCGGGGAATGGACGATCCGACGACGTTGCTGATTCCAAAAACGAAGGCTCCCATCTCTTTGGCAATCTTAATGGCGGCGAGGGTATCTGCCGTCTCGCCACTCTGAGAGATAGCTATCACGATGTCGTTTTCATCCAGAACGGGATAAGAATAACGGAACTCTGAAGCGTATTCGACGACAACGGGAATGTGGCACATTTCCTGGATCAGGTAACGACCAAGGAGGCCGGCGTGCCAGCTGGTTCCGCAAGCTACTATTACGATTCTCTTGCAGTTCAGGAACTTGTCCTTATGGTCGTTGATCCCATTGATATTGATCTTGGCGCCATTGTCGGAAACGCGTCCGCGGATACAGTCGCGCAGGGTCCGGGGCTGCTCAAAGATTTCCTTGAGCATGAAGTGAGGATAACCACCCTTTTCAAGCTCGGAGATCGACATCTGAAGCTTGGTGACGTCAATCTCGGCCTCGATATTGTCAAGGGTTGTGACCTTCAGAGGTTTGCCACGCTGGATTTCGGCAATTTCGCCATCCTTGAGGTAAACGACATCCTGGGTGTATTCCACAAAGGGAGTGGCGTCCGAGGCAAGGAACATCTGGCCGTCGCAGCCGATGCCGATCACAAGGGGACTGCTCTGGCGAGCGGCAATGATCGTGTCGGGATTATCTTTCTCAACGACCGCAATTGCGTAGGCCCCGACCACCTGGCGGAGAGCCTTACGGACAGCGGAAAGAAGGGAACAGTTGTTTGTTACGCGAATATATTCGATGAGCTGCGCGAGCACTTCCGTATCGGTTTCGGAATGGAACTTGCAACCCTGCGCAATGAGGGCATCCTTGAGGACCTTATAGTTTTCGATTGTGCCGTTGTGAACGACCGCGATTTTTCCATCCTCGCTGAAATGGGGATGGGCATTTACATCGGAGGGCTCGCCGTGAGTGGCCCAACGGGTGTGGGCAATACCGACACGCGCATCAAGACTTTTATCGGAGCAGAATGATTCGAGGTTGCTCACCTTTCCCCGCGCCTTATAGACACTGAGTTTTCCATCCGGGGCGACCAGGGCGACCCCGGCGCTGTCATATCCTCTGTATTCGAGCCTGTGCAAGCCCTTGATCAATATATCGTAAACGTTCTCATTGCCGATATAACCAACTATTCCACACATCGATACGGCTATATTTTTAGGTTTCTGATTTAGGTTAAGAGAGGAGATTTCTTTTCCTTCCAAGTCGCAAACTATGCGAGACGAAAGAAACATTAAAAAGTTAGGGGAAAGTGTTCCCCGGTTAATTAACGCATAATTAGTTCCAAAATTACATAAAAAAAGCGACAGGGCAAAATCATGCCAGATTTTGCCCCGTCCTTATAGGATTATTCTCAGATCTCTTCTCAGTAATCTCGTTGAATGATTAGCGACCAAGTTGCTTATTTAACGTCCATGTTGACTACCTCGCCAACGCCTTCAGAGATGACGCCCGTGGTGTCTGTTGCCGGCATTTGCTCAATGTCGCCGACCACTCCGGGCTGCTGTAGATCCTCCCCTGCTCCTTCAGGAAGAGGGAAAGCCTGGAATTGAGAGAGCTCATTGACCTTCTCCACATTCTCTTTCCCAATCTCAGACTCATTGGCTGCATAAATGGCCGTGCGGAACATGTCAAGATAGCGATACTTGGCAAAGAGATCAGCCATGTCGCTGGTGGCCTTTATAGCCTCCGGCGTGGAAGCATCGGCCTGAGCGTTGATGGCGTCAAACAGAGGCTGCGCCTTCTTTGCATATTCTCCACAATAATTGATCATTGTGGAATAATCGGCGGTGGTCAAAGTCTCCTTGGCATCAATCTTGGCTGCCACTTCTTCGGGGGAAGGGAGTTTTTGCGAACAAGACGAAAAGACTCCGGCAACGAGGAAAAGTGCCAACGCGCCTAAAATTGATCTCACAATACTCTTGGTTTTCATAATCTTATATTTTAAAGTTAGATAAATTCAGTGGGGTTATAACTTAAAAATTATCGCCGAGCGGGTTCACTGCCGGCTCACGCAACTTATAAAGCAGCATTCTCTTCAGATAGGGATCTCCTTCCAGAATCTCTGACAACTCCCAGTGATGACCGGCTTCCTCACGCAGTAGAGGCGAAGTGGCATCGACATCCGTCAGATTCCACGTCAGGAGGACAGTCTTGATCTTAAGGGCCTTTAGCTTACGGACCAGCATTTCGTGATCGGCATCCCCCGTGATCAGGACAACGTAGTCGAAATGCCTGAAGGTAGCCAATTCGTAGGCTTCAAGCGCAAACCAAACATCAACGCCTTTCTCGACAACCTCGGTCACCCCGTCGCGCTCAACCTCCCGAAGGTGTTTATAATGAAACACGACGTCATTCTCTATCAGGGTGTCTTCAAATTTACGTTCGTTGTATAACAAATGTTTGTCATACGCCTCCTTCACCCGGAATCTTCCGCGGAAGTAGTGGGCTTCAGTTATCTGGCAGTCGGCGTAGGGAATGCCTTCCTGCGCTGCAACCCTGTCGCTGATAAAATCAAAAAGACTTCGGACGCGGATTATCGAACGTTCCTGAGCCTTGAGGGCCCGGTTGACCTTCGCGTAATAACCGCCATCGATAAAAACACCAATAGATAAAAAATCAGTCATGTCACTTAAATTCAAATTCAGGCAAGCGTAGTATGCCCGCTACCTTTATAACCGAAAGAAATTAAAAAATGTTCGCCCGGATAAGCCGGACGAACATTGTGAACCTTAATATAAAATGTAGGGCCGAGGATTATTCTGCTAGACGGGTAATGATCGTCTTGAGCAGGGAATAGAATTCCTCGACCGACTTGATATTGGCCTTTTCTGCGGGAGAGTGGATATCTTTGAGTGTCGGACCGAAGCTGACCATGTCAAGATCGGGCATTTTTTCAAGGAACAAGCCGCATTCGAGGCCGGCGTGGAGCGCCTCGACTTTCGGTTTGGACCCGAAAAGTTTCTCATAGCTTTCCTCCGCAACCTTCAGGACGTTTGAATCCGGGTTGGGATTCCAGCCGACATAAGCGTCATCAAACTTGACCTCCGCGCCGATCATGCCGAACAGGGCGGCAATGCGGTCAGCGATTTCATCGCGGCGGGAATCAACAGAAGAGCGCTGATGGATAGTGATCTCAAATGTATCCCCTTTTGTCATCTTTACAGAGGCGAGGTTGCAGGAAGTCTCGACAAGGCCCGGGATGGCGGCCGACATGCCCTGGACCCCGTTGGGGCAGGCAAACACTGCTGCAATCAGGCGCGAGGCAGTCTGGGGATCGATGAGATGGTCATGGCGAGGTTCATCCTTCACCTCGAAAATGAAATCAGGATTTTCTACGGCTGCAAACTCGGCATGGAGTTCTTCATTGAACTTCGCAGCAAAATTACGGAAAGCCTCTACATCCTCACGCTCAATGGCTACAATCGCATGGGCATCGCGGGGAATCGCATTGGCGAGTCCTCCGCCGTCGATGGCGCAGAGATCGAGCGGAGCAATCCGGTTGGCTTCCCAGAGGAAGCGGGCAAGCTGCTGGTTTGCATTCGCACGTCCGAGATTGATTTCCATGCCGGAGTGACCTCCCTTAAGACCGGTCAGGTTGACTTTGAAAAAAACGCGGTCGGCAGGAGTCGGTTCGAGGCGGAACGGAAGCGTGCACACTGTCACTTTTCCTCCGGCGCAACCAACCACAAGAGAACCCATCTCCTCGGAATCGAGATTCAGGAGAGTCTTTCCGGTAATGAAGCCTTTTTGAAGACCATTGGCGCCGATAAGCCCTTGCTCCTCGTCAACCGTCAGCAAAGCCTCAAGGGGGCCATGGACAAGATCCGGATCTATGAGACAAGCCATGGCTGCGGCGCAACCCATGCCATTGTCAGCCCCGAGGGTTGTGCGGTCAGCGCGAACCCATTCGCCATCGACGATGGTCGTGATCGGATCGTTCATGAAATCATGTGTGGAATCCGGAGTCTTTTCCGCCACCATGTCCTGATGTCCCTGGAGGACAACGGTCGGAGCGTTCTCATGGCCCGGCGTGGCGGGAACGCGCATCATGACGTTGCCGACTTCATCCGTATGCACTTCAATATTATGACGAACGGCCCAGTCGACGAGGAACTCCTCCATTTTCTTAAGATGGTGGGTCGGACGGGGCACTTTCGTTATCTCATCAAAAATCTCCCACACGAGGCGGGGCTGCAGATCAGTGATTTTCATTTGGTCTTAGAATTTTTTTTTGTTGTAACTCTAACGTTTGAGGAGAGATAATTTATTTGAGGAGCGATAAATTATTTGAAGAGGGAGGTTATTTAGAGGAAGATTTCTTGAACTTGTTATAGGCGTTGGCCATCCTCGTGTGATAGCCGCGCCGAGCATAGCTTGCGCCGTTATATTTCCGTGCAAATCCGGCCCAATTCTTCTTTTTCAGATCAGGGAGCATTCCGGAGTTAGTGATGAAAGCTGCGAAAAGTTCCAGCTGCTGCAACTCGGAATAGGACATCATCTCGACGAACTCCCCTACCGAGGAACATCCGCAAGCCTTGTAATTGAAACCGCCTATCTGGAACATTCCCCAGAAAGTTCCTATATAAGCAGCGTCGCCGGAAGTTTTGCGGGCATTGACCATCTGAGTCCACTCACGTAGAGGCGCCCCTGTAAGACCTTTCGGCACGGCGGCATCCTTCACGGGCTTAGTAGCGCATTTCGCCCGAAACCGGTTGTACATTGTCCGGTCGAAATTGATAACCGGGACGCCGGGAGCCCAGAAGCCTTTCATCTGCGCACCAGCCTCGATGAGGACCACAGCTTTAATTGCAGCAATTTCCACGCCCAACTCCTCTGCCACAAGCTTGAAATCGGCTTCCGACAAACCGGAGTAACGAGTTGCTTCATCTTCGGCCGGAATGGAATCAAAATGTGATTTCTTTACCGACTGTTCAGAGCTCGCAACAGCTGCGGACTGCGGCGAAGCGGCGGCTGCCGCTCCAAGGGCAGCCGCCAATGCCGTCGCCAGGGCCGTCAGGGCCGGGAGCTTCATGACATAGCCACTTTCTCCAACACCTTGCAGAGATGGCGCCAGAATTTATCGACAGTCGGAATCAGCAACTGCTCGTCCGGGGAATGGACTCCAGTCATAGTCGGGCCGAAGCTGACCATATCAAGATGGGGGAACTTATCGAGGAAAAGACCGCATTCAAGACCTGCATGAATCGCTTTCACGGCAGGTTTGACCCCGAACAACTCCTCATACGCATCAGCCGTGATCTTCATGATCGGCGACTCCATATTGGGAGCCCATCCGGGATAGCCGTCAGAATGATAGACCTTCGCGCCGGCAAGCTGGAAGTGAGCCTCCACCTGGCCTGCAATATCATCCTTGCGGCTTTCGACTGAAGAACGCTGCGAAGTCGTAATCCGGATCATATCGTCGCCAATCATCTTGACTGCTGCGAGATTTGTCGAAGTTTCCACGAGCCCTTCGAGGTCGCGGCTCATGGAGATGACGCCGTGAGGAGCGGAATAGATCGAACGCACGAGGCTGAGCGACGTGTCGGAATCGATGCAGTATTCCGGGCGTTCGGCTTCTTCAATCTTAAGTTCCATCGAGGGTTCAACTCCTTTATATTCATTGAGGAGTTCCTCGCGATATTTTTTCAGATGGTGGCGAAGCTCCTCCTGATGGTCGGAATGGACTCCGAACACGGCGTATGCCTCGCGCGGGATGGCATTGCGGAGATTTCCTCCTTCAATGGAACAAACCGTGATGGGCCAGCGCTGGGAACACTCCCAGATGAAACGGGAAATGACTTTATTTGCGTTGGCACGGCCAAGATGGATATCGCCGCCGCTATGGCCGCCGAGAAGGCCGCTGACGGAGACGCGGAGATATACGAAATTTTCAGGAGTGAACGAACGATGATAAGAGAAATCAGCGGTCGTATCGATTCCGCCTGCGCAACCAACGAAAATCTCGCCGTCATCCTCAGAATCAAGGTTGAGAAGGATGGAGCCGGAAATCATATCCTTGCCAAGCTTGATCGCTCCCTCAAGGCCAATTTCCTCATTGACCGTAAAGAGAGCTTCCAGCGGACCGTGGACAAGATCGGGGTCGATCATGGCAGCCATGGCTGCTGCGACTCCGATACCGTTGTCGGCGCCGAGAGTCGTTCCGCGAGCCTTCACCCAATCTCCATCGATATAGGTCTCGATGGGATCCTTCATGAAATCATGGTTGACATCGGAATTCTTCTCAGCCACCATATCCATGTGGGCCTGAAGGATTACTGTGGGGGCATTTTCATGGCCGGGAGTTGCGGGACGCTTCATGACCACATTGCCAACCTTGTCGGTCTTTGCAACGATATTGTGGTCGGCGGCGAATTTCAAAAGAAAATCCCTGATCTGCTCCTCATGGCAAGAGGGACGGGGAACTTTTGTAATTTCATCGAAACATTTCCAGATCAACTCCGGTTTAAGGTCTTTTACTTCCATATTGATATTGTATAAAATTAATTGTCTGAAGGGTTATTCAAAAAATCAGATCCCGCGACAAGGGAAGACCCCTTCCCTTCGGGGGAGCAATATGTGTCAAAGTTAACAAATAAATTGGAGAAACAGACAAATCTCTTGGGAATTTTGACTAAATTTGCGCGCGGAAGCGCAAGCTGCCCTCTGCATAGAGGAAAAACATCTTAAAAAAAGTGAAATTAACGCTGATTATTATCCTGATATTGGGAATATCGTTACTTTTGCTATCCGTTAGGCTTTACGGGTCGAGCAGAGCGGGCCATTGCGCGCATTCTGTGGCGCGACGGGCGACTCCGAAAGGGAAATCTCCGGAAGGGATCAACCGCGACCCGGAACCTAGACCCCGTCTTACCTCACACAAGAAACAACATTAAAAACCATAATGAATAAAACGATGAAGAGAATGGCAATGGCGGCCATCGCCGGAATTGCCATTATCGGCGCAACAGCATGCGGCGACGCCCAGGATAAGAAACCGGCCGCCCCCGCCGCCAAGACAACCACCGCCAAAAAACTTGAGGCTCCTCTCCCGAACTACAGATATGTCGACCTTGACACTGTATTGAGCAAATACAATCTTGCGAAAGACTATAATGAGGAGATGCTCCGGATGCAAAGCTCGATGGAGAGCCAGGTCCGCAGCCATGAGTCCCGCCTCCAGAAGAAGGCCACGGAGATGCAGAACAAACTCCAGAACAATGGCTATCTGAGCGAGGCCTCCTACGAGCAGGATCAGAAAGCGATTGCCAGCATGCAGAATGAGGCCCAGCGCTCGGTCGCTTCCCTCCAGAGCAACTTCGAGCAGTCGGCAATGCGCGCCCAGAAGACCGTCAACGACTCCATCCAGGCGTTTATCGAAGACTACAACGCAAAGCATGGCTATGACGCCATCCTCTTCAAGGCCGCCACGCTCTACATCAACCCGGCCCTTGACATCACGAACGAGGTAGTTGAAGGTCTGAACGCACGCTACAACAAGGTAAAGAAATAATTCCTTCCCCGGGCATCCGTCAGGAGAGCCGGATGAAAGCATTCGAATTCCGGAGGGAGTGTCAACATGATTGGCGCTCCCTTTTCCTTTTCCGACTCTTCCGTTGTCATTAAACCGCGCGGGCAGGAAGGCGTTATATCTTTAAGGGGTTGACATGATTCATGACCCGCAAAAAACGAACGACATGATTGAAGACAATATAATCAACAAGGAGGAAAACGAACGGGCGGTGCTCGTCGGCCTTGCAACACGCAACCAAAATGAGATCAAGACGGCCGAATATCTCGATGAACTGAGTTTTTTGGCCGAAACTGCCGGCGCCGAACCGGTGGCCCGGTTTGTCCAGAAATTGGATTATCCCAATCCCCGGACCTATGTCGGGACCGGAAAACTCGAAGAGCTTGCCCGCTATGTCGAGGACAATGAGATCGGCTTGGTCATATTTGATGATGAATTGAGTTCGAAGCAGGTTGCCAATATTGAGAAAGAGCTCAAGGTCAAGATTCTTGACCGGACGAGTCTGATCCTTGATATATTCGCAAAGCGCGCACAGACCGCAACCGCCAGGACGCAAGTCGAATTGGCCCAATATCAATATCTTCTTCCGCGACTTACAAGGATGTGGACCCACCTTGAACGTCAACGCGGAGGTATCGGTATGCGCGGCCCCGGTGAGACTCAGATAGAGACTGACCGCCGTATAATCCTTGACCGCATATCAAAGCTGAAGGAGGATCTTCAGGCAATCGACAAGCAGAAAGTTGTCCAGCGCAAGAACCGGGGGAAACTCACACGCGTCGCCCTCGTCGGCTATACCAACGTCGGAAAATCCACGCTGATGAACCTTCTAAGCAAGAGCGACGTGTTTGCAGAAAATAAATTGTTTGCCACTCTCGACACAACCGTAAGGAAAGTCGTCATAGAAAACCTGCCATTCCTCCTGACAGATACAGTGGGCTTCATCCGCAAGCTCCCTTCCCATCTTGTCGACTCATTCAAGAGCACGCTTGACGAGGTCCGGGAGGCGGATGTCCTTGTCCATGTCGTCGATGTCAGCCACCCCAACTTCGAGGAACAGATAGAGGTCGTCAACAAAACCCTCACCGATGTCTGCGGGGCGGCCGAAAAGCCGATGATTATGGTTTTCAACAAAATCGATGCGTTCACTTATACGCCCAAGGATCCGGACGACCTGACTCCGGCCACACGGGAGAACATCTCCCTGGATGAGTTCCGGAAGATGTGGATGTCAAAGATGGGCAACAATGTTGTGTTCATCTCCGCCAAGGAGAGAATCAATATTGAAGAACTGAAAAACCTCCTCTACCAGAAAGCGAGGGAAATCCACTCCGAACGCTTCCCTTACAATGACTTCCTTTATCAGAAATATGAAGAGGATGATGTGGCGGCTGATGTGAAAGCCGAGGAGGAGATAGCGGAAGAAATAAAAGATCGTCAATAAGAAAACGGAGCGCCATGGACATGAATAAAATGATAAAGGGAGAGGGCCGCGTGGCAATCCGATGGTGGGAAAGGCGCGGTCTTGAGGAACGGGGCTGCACGGCCCCCGACTGGAGCCGGGTGACCGTTGCTCCGGATGCTGACCTTAGCGGCATCCTGCGCGTCCGGTTTGAGGGAGAGGTCTCGATCGGGCATGATTGCAAGCTGGAGGATACGCGGTTGAAAGATACGTTCCTCGGCGACAATGTAACGGTCCGACAGACGGGAATCGTAGACAATGCTATCCTCCGGAATGGTGTGACAATCGAGGGGACAGCCAGAGTAACGTTCGAGCCGGAAGCAACCTGCGGCGTCGGAGTCGAGGTCAGCGTTCTTGACGAGACAGGGACTCGGGCAGTCACTATTTATCCGGGCCTCTCGTCGCAGGGGGCTCTCCTGCAATGTCGCGAGCCGCGCTGGCGCGAAAACCGTCTTCTCCCCTCCTTGTCGGAAATGATTGATTCCGTCCCAACACAAAATGAAATCGGCGAACAATCCAAAATTCTTCATTGCGGAATAATTGAGAATGTAGCTATTGGCAATAATATCATTGTCGAAGGAGCGAGCTGCCTCCGGAATGGGTCGGTGATAAACAATGCGGCTCCCGGAAAGGAATTGGCTTACATCGGGGCCGGAGTAGACGCCGAGAATTTCATTATTGAAGATGGACGTGTGGACTCCGGAGCAATCCTCCGCAACTGCTTCATCGGCCAGGGGGCGACCCTTGAGAAAGGTTTCACGGCCCACGACTCCCTATTCTTCGCCAATTGCCAGATGGAGAATGGGGAGGCTTGCGCCTTGTTTGGCGGCCCATACTCGGTCAGCATGCATAAGTCGTCACTGCTGATCGGGTGCCAGACTTCATTTTTGAACGCAGGATCGGGCACGAACCAAAGCAATCACATGTATAAGTTAGGTCCGGTCCATTGGGGCATACTCGAAAGGGGCGTCAAGACCTCCTCGGATTCCTATCTGATGTTGGGGGCGAAGATTGGCGCATTCTCCCTGCTGATGGGCCAGCATAAGACGCATCCTGATTCCTCCGAATTTCCCTTCTCCTATCTGTTCGGGGACGACCGGGGCGCGACCGTTGTGGTGCCGGGCGTGATGCTCCGTAGTTGCGGGCTTATGAGGGATGAGAAGAAATGGCCGGCGCGCGATCGCCGTCTGAAGCGGCGACTCCCTCTTCGCGACAGGATTATCTTTGATGTGCTCTCCCCCTTGACTGTCGACAAGATGCTTTCGGCATCGGAAGTGATCGACGGCCTGCTGATGCGCCCCGCGGATGATGACCGCTTCCTGCGCTACCGGGGGATGAAGTTCACACGCGCGGCCCTGGAGCGCGCGCGCCATCTATACGAGCTTGCCATTTTCAAATATCTTGACCTGCGATGTGGAGAATCGGGTATGCCGGAGAAGAAACCGGAGTCCAAGGTTGAGGAATGGGTTGACATCGCCGGGCTTCCCCTGACGCGGACAATGTTGGCCGAAGCATTGGATCAAGACAGTCCCGAAGCCATGGAAGAAGTGTTCGACAGGGCCTTCCGGGAATATACCGACCTGGAACGGGAGTGGATAGCGGCACGCTTCACTGACAGATGGAGAAAACCAAAGGAATTGATTTCCGAATTTGCCCGCGACTTCGACCGGATGATAGAGGAAGACCGTCAACGTTATCTCGAAGATCTTGCGGCCCAGAATGCCATGTTAGCATTGTAACCGAATACTGTCGATACCACAGAAGCCCCACACTCTGTTCGAGTATGGGGCTTCTGTTATATTTAAAGGATACTATCTTATTTCCCGGAGAGCGCTGCGATAGAGGCTCGGATGGTAGCGAGTTTCTCTTCGGCATCGCTTTTCTTCTTGCGCTCGACGGCCACAACTGCCTCCGGAGCGTTGGCAACAAACTTTTCGTTTGAAAGCTTCTTCTCGACTCCGGCAAGGAACTTCGTGTAATATTCAAGATCCTTGTTCAGCTTGGCGAGTTCTTCCTCGACATTTACCTTGTCGGCGAGCGGGATGCTATATTCAACCTTTCCTACAATGAATCCGGCCGCGGTCGGATCTTTCTCCTCAATGACGGAGATGGAGGAGATATTACCCATTTTGACAATGATCGGGTCAAGGTAGGAGTCATGGGCAGCCTGGACATTGAGCATTAGGGACTCACGCTGCGGAATCTGCTTGTTCTGACGAACCGTACGGATACCGGCAACGACCTCCTTCAGGTGTTCGAAATCAGCGAGGAGTTTCTCATTGGCTTCCTTGGCGTCAGGAATCGGCGCATACATAATGCTCTCTCCATGCTTGCGCTCGGCAAGATGCTGCCATAGCTCCTCCGTGATGAAAGGCATGAAAGGATGAAGCAGACGGAGCAACATGTCGAAGAAGCGGATCGTTGCATCGTAAGTAGCCTTATCCATCGGCTCTCCGAACCCGGGCTTGACCACTTCCAGATACCAAGAAGAGAACTCATCCCAGAAGAGTTTGTAGACAGTCATCAGCGCCTCCGAGATACGGAATTTCTTCATCAGGTCGTCCATTTCAAGGACGGTTGCAGCCAGCCGGGCGTCGAACCACTCGACAGCCAGGCGTGCACTTTCAGGCTGAGCCGTGTCGACCGATTGCCAACCATTGATCAGGCGGAAAGAGTTCCAGATCTTGTTGCAGAAGTTACGCCCCTGCTCGCAGAGGGAATCATCATACATTATATCATGTCCCGCCGGGGCAGCCAGCATAAGACCCATGCGAACGCCGTCGGCGCCGAAGGTGTCGATCAGGTCGAGCGGGTTGGGGGAATTGCCCAGCGTCTTCGACATCTTGCGACCGATTTTGTCGCGGACAATCCCAGTGAAATAGACGTTGTTGAAGGGCTTGTCTCCTGCAAATTCGTAACCGGCCATAATCATGCGCGCAACCCAGAAGAAGATGATATCGGGGGCTGTGACGAGATCGGCAGTGGGGTAATAATATTTGAATTCCTTGTTTTCCGGATCGAGGATGCCGTTGAAAAGGGAGATTGGCCAGAGCCAGGAACTGAACCATGTGTCGAGACAATCGGGGTCACGCTTGAGGTCGTCGAGTGTGAGTTCAGGATTGCCGGTCTTTTCGATAGCCTTCAGAAGAGCCTCCCCTTCATTTTCCGCTACAACATAGCCCCCTTCGGGAAGATGCCAGGCCGGAATCTGATGACCCCACCAAAGCTGACGGGAAATACACCAGTCTTTGATTCCCTCCATCCAGTGGCGATAGATGTTGCGGAATTTGGCGGGGACGAATGTGATGTCGCCCTCCTCTACAGCTGCGAGAGCCGGTTTGGCCAAGGATTCCATCTTGACAAACCATTGCATCGAGAGCTTCGGCTCGATGACAGCATCGGTGCGCTCCGAGTGGCCAACCTTATTGACATAATCCTCAACTTTCTCTACGAGGCCAGCCTCCTGAAGGTCTTCCATGATTTTCTTGCGGACATCGAAACGATCCATGCCGACATACATTCCTCCGGCTTCGGAGATTGTGCCGTTATCATTGAAGATGTCGATGGAGGGAAGATTATATTTGTCGCCGAGCATGTAGTCGTTGACGTCATGGGCAGGAGTGACTTTGAGGCAACCCGTGCCGAAGTCCATCTCAACATAGTCATCCATGATAATGGGAACTGAGCGGCCCACCATCGGAACGATCACGCGTTTTCCTTTCAGCCATCCGTAACGCTCATCGTTGGGATTGACGCAGACCGCCGTATCGCCGAGAATGGTTTCCGGACGCGTAGTGGCCACGACGATATATTTGTCAGTTCCTTCGACCATGTATCGAAGGTGGTAAAGTTTGCTTTGTTCCTCCTTATATATTACTTCCTCATCGGAGAGGGCGGTAAGGGCCGTGGGATCCCAGTTGACCATTCTGACGCCGCGATATATTAGGCCTTTTTCGTAGAGGTCGCAGAAGACGCGGATGACACTTTCGGAACGGATCTCATCCATTGTGAATGCTGTCCGCTCCCAGTCGCAGGAGGCACCGAGTTTGCGGAGCTGCTCAAGGATTATTCCGCCATATTTGTGGGTCCAGTCCCAGGCGTGGGTCAGGAACTCCTCGCGCGACAAGTCATGTTTCTTGATGCCGTCGGCAGCGAGTTTTGCAACGACCTTGGCCTCCGTGGAGATGGCAGCGTGGTCAGTGCCCGGGACCCAGCAAGCGTTCTTGCCTTCCATGCGGGCGCGGCGGATAAGGATGTCCTGGATGGTGTTGTTGAGCATGTGGCCCATGTGCAACACGCCGGTCACATTCGGAGGGGGAATGACGATTGTGTAGGGTTCGCGGTCATCGGGTTCGGAATGGAAGAGACGATGCTCCATCCAGTAGGCATACCATTTGTCCTCAACTTCGGAGGGGTTGTATTTCGTTGCTAATTCGTTCATCTTTTGATAGTTGGGAATTAAAAATCAGAAGAAGTCGGAATAAGGCGCAATTCAAGAAGGGCCTTAATCCCAATCTGACTGCAAATTTACATAAAATCAGTCAAATCAGCTTAAATTCTTACATCGTTTAATGAATTTCAGAAGGGATTGGGTTGATAAGGGGCCTATTACCATCCCCAGCGGCGCCATCTTCGGCGTCTTTTCTCGGGGGGATTTTGTTCGAGGTCTTTGGCCAACTCGACCGCTTTAGCATGGCGGAGTCCGAACCGGTCTTCGAGTCCTGCAATTTCAATTTCTTCGCGCAGCGAGTCGAGCCGTTTAAGGTGGGGAGCAATACGCGCGTTGGCTTTCCCTTCCCGTCCGATTATCCATAGGGCTTCCTGCTCGGCCACATACAGAGCAAGGTCAAGCTCCTTCTCCACATCATAGCATAGCGATGAGAAATTTTTCTGCAGTCGGCGCAGTTCTGTAGCTGAGGGAGCCTTGCGTGCAACGCCGGAAGGCAGGAAGAATAGTTTGCGGGCTTCTTCGCGATATTTTTCGAGAGCGGCTTCCGGATCCGGGTCGAGCCAATATTCCAGGTACTCCTTGGCCTCTTTGCGGGCATCATAAAGCTCGCAAACCATTTCCACAATCCCTTCCGCAGGCATGGAGAGCAAGGTTTTCTTCAACTTGGCTTTAGACATTTCTTTATATCCAGTTATATTCTTAAAACGAATGATGAAGCAGGATATTTTAAGTCTTAGAATCATAAGAATAAAGAGATGTTTTTACAAAAATATGTTGTAGAACATTTGAAAAAATTCTTGATTTTGGCGGCTGTTTGATAAATTCGCAACATCGAAATCCGAGGGAAATTCCCGGCTCCATTGATTGCGATTGCGGACGGATTCTTTCGGAGACGTTACCTACGAAACACTCAACTATCATCAGAACACTAAACCTAAAATCTGATACCATGAAAATTGGAATTCCAAAAGAGATCAAGAACAATGAAAACCGCGTAGGCGCAACCCCTGCCGGAGTTAAGGAACTTGTTGGCCACGGCCACACTGTCTATGTTCAGGCAACTGCCGGAGAAGGCAGCGGCTTTGCTGATGAGGAATATCGAAAGGCCGGAGCCGAGATTCTTCCTACAATCGAAGACGTGTACGCCACGGCCGACATGATCATTAAAGTAAAAGAACCCATCGAGCCCGAGTACAAGTTGATCCGCAAGAACCAGGTGCTCTTCACATACTTCCATTTCGCCAGCGAGCGCGCGCTTCTCGACGCAATGCTTGAAAGCGGCGCCGTATGTATCGCTTACGAGACTGTCACAGACCGCGACCATCGCCTACCGCTGCTTATCCCGATGAGCGAGGTTGCCGGAAGAATGTCAATCCAGGAAGGCGCACGCTTCCTTGAAAAGCCCCAGGGAGGACGCGGAGTGCTCCTGGGCGGCGTACCGGGCGTAGCCCCTGCCAAGGTTCTCGTTCTTGGTGCCGGCGTTGTCGGACGCAACGCAGCCCTTATGGCTGCCGGTCTTGGAGCTGATGTCACCATCACCGACGTCAACCTCAACACGCTCCGTCACTGCGCAGAAGTGATGCCACGCAACGTGAAGACTCTCTACTCTTCCCGCCACAATATCGAAGAGGCCCTTCCGACAACGGACCTCGTGATCGGCTCAGTTCTCGTTCCCGGCGCTAAGGCTCCTCATCTTGTCACGCGCGACATGGTGTCGCTCATGCGTCCCGGCTCTGTGATGGTGGATGTTGCCATCGACCAGGGCGGATGCTTCGAGACTTCTCATCCGACAACCCATTCCGAACCGACATTTGAGGTGGATGGCGTTATCCAGTATGCCGTAGCAAATATCCCCGGCGCTGTGCCTTATACTTCAACTCTCGCTCTCACTAACGCAACCCTCCCCTATGCTCTCCGCATAGCCGACATGGGATGGCGCGAGGCGTGCATCAAGGATCCCGGACTGGCAGAAGGTGTCAACGTTGTCGACGGTAAGATCACATACAAAGCCGTTGCCGAAGCATTTGATCTCCCCTACACCCCGCTCTCCCTCTAAGCATCGTCTAATTCAACCCTAAACATATAAATGCAACAAAGGCTGCGCAGTGGGCAATCCTACGGCGCAGCCTTAATATTTGTTAATTTTAGTTCTATATTCAAGCTGGAATCAATCCATAGAGCGGTTCGCTTTCCAGTTTGAAATAAGGTATGGACTTACAACTTCTCGCTCATGCGTTTGTAAATGAACGTCTTTCCTCTTGACATCTGCGAGGCGCCGGGAGCAGCGTTCAAGTCGATGGGGAGGGCATTCTCAGTTTTGATCCAATCGACGAGTTGGTCAACCCATTCAATCATGCCGGCACGCGTCGGATGAGGATTCTTGGCGCCCTGACGGGGCAATTTCAAATCAAAACTTCTGAAGAAAACCTTATCCCCGAGTTCGCCCTGCAACCAATCGTTAAGTTTCTCCCCCTTATTCTGTCCGGGCCAAGAGGGGGGACCGACCCAAATCAGATGGCGGTTGCCGACCGCTTCACGAATCTTATCAACTTCTCCCTTGAAGCGGGCAGGATTGGCCTCGAACAGTTCATTCATCCCGAGACTGACGAAAACGGCATCGGGATTCTGCTCGGCTATTGTCTTTGAAAGATTGGGAGACTCCCCCCATTTCTTGAAAGTCGAGCCGTCCCAAACGATCGTGGCCACTTCGAAACCGTTGGCCTGGCCGTAGGCATTCAGACGCTCAGAAAGCCAGCCGGTCATCGAATCGCCGATAAATAACACTTTCTTCACCTTTTTTTCCTTGGATGCATGCTCCGAAACTTGAGTGGCATCCGCAGCGGGGCTTACCGCCATAGCAGGCGCAAACATTGCGGCAATCGCCGCGACCGCGATAGATAGTATCCTTGACTTCATATCTTTGCTTTTTTGACTTTATAATTTAGGGGAAGATCTATTACATAACCTACTCCTTCGGATATCCAACCTTGAGGCCCCTTCTCATAAAAAGTCTTATGTATAAACGCAGGGAAATTGTATAAGTTGTGACAATTGGCTATATTTGCAGCTTTAAAATCCATTTGCGGAGAAAAAATGATGCCCGATGCATCTGGTCCGCACTTTATAATGTTTGTCAACATGACTGATTCCAAGATCTCAGTCCCCAAGGAAGGGGAAGATAAGAAAATAGTTCTCAGCGGAATACGCGCCACAGGCAATCTCCACCTCGGCAACTATTTCGGCGCATTAAGCAAATTTGTCCGGATGCAGGATGATTATGACTGCCGCTACTTTGTGGCCGACCTCCACGCGTTGACCACTCATCCGGATCCCGCCGCGCTCCACGAAAATGTGAAGCAGATACTTGCGGAATACCTTGCGGCAGGACTCGATCCGGAGAAAAACACAATCTACGTCCAGAGCGATGTTCCCGAGATTTCGGAAATGTATCTTCTTATGAACATGCACGTCGGCATCGGCGAGCTCATGCGCACCGCCTCCTTCAAGGACAAGGCCCGCAAGGCGCTCGGAATCCATTCCGATTCTGATGAAATTGAAAAAGAGATCATCGGCAACCAGACCAACCAGCGCGTCAACGCCGGCCTGCTCACCTACCCCACCCTCATGGCTGTTGACATCCTTATCCACCATGCAGATCTCGTTCCGGTCGGGAAAGACCAGGAACAGCATCTTGAGCTGACGCGCCGGTTCGCACGCCGTTTCAATTCCTTCTACAAGACGGAATATTTCGGGGAGCCTGTCAATTTCAACTTCGGCGGAGAGGCCGTGAAGGTGCCCGGGCTTGACGGAAGCGGAAAGATGGGAAAGAGCGAAGGGAATTGCATCTATCTGATTGACGATGAGAAGACGCTGCGCAAGAAAGTCATGCGCGCCGTCACGGATGAAGGGCCCAAAGAACCTAACTCTCCTGTCAGCCAGCCGGTCCAGAATCTGTTCACGCTTATGGATCTCGTTTCGGAGCCGGACGTTGTGGCCCACTATCGTCAGGCCTACGCCGATTGCTCGATCCGCTACGGAGATCTCAAGAAGCAGCTCGCTGAGGATATCCTGAAAGTTACGCTTCCTATCCGCGAGCGCATCCTTGACATACGTGAAAACGATGAATATCTTTCAAAGGTTGTTCGCCAGGGAGCTGAACGTGCCCGCGAGACAGCAGCCAAGACGCTTGAGGAAGTCCGCCAGATAATGGGCATAAAGAAGTTCTGATGGTTCTCAACTGGATCTGGATCGCCTTTTTTGTCATCGCGTTCCTGATGGCAGCCGGGAAAACATTGCTGACCGGCGACCTGCAGGTCTGGAGCGACATAATGAACTCCTCCTTTTCGCAGGCAGCCTTTGCGTTTGAGGTTTCGTTAGGTCTGACGGGCGTCCTGACCCTCTGGATGGGGATAATGAAAATCGGGGAACGGGGAGGCGTCATAGAATTTTTCGGTCGCCTTATAAGCCCGTTCTTCTCGCGACTCTTTCCAGGGATTCCCAAAGGTCATCCCGCGATGGGGGCCATCTTCATGAATATCTCCGCCAACATGCTCGGGCTCGACAACGCGGCCACCCCGATGGGATTGCGGGCCATGCAGGAGATGCAGACGCTCAACAACCGGAAAGACACGGCCACGGACGCAATGATCATGTTCCTGGTCTTGAACAGCTCCGGGCTCTGCCTGATTCCGATAAGCATCATGATGTATCGGGCGCAAGGAGGGGCGGCTAATCCTACGGACGTCTTTATCCCGATCCTGATCGCGACGGCAGCCGCCACGCTTGTCGGCCTCATCGCCCTATGTCTCAAGCAGCGCATAAGGATGGACGGCGTGATCTGGAGCTGGCTCGGGGGGATAGCCGTCGTTGTGGCGGGTGTGACCTGGTGGTTTTCCTCGCTTCCGGCCGACAAGGTCCAGCTCTACTCGACGTTCGCTGCCAATTTCATTCTTTTTGCCGTTATCATAGCCTTCATCGGCGCCGGCATAAAAAAGAAGATCCGGGTCTACGATGTCTTTATCGAGGGAGCCAAGGATGGCTTCAAGACAGCCGTGACGATTATCCCCTATCTTGTGGCGATTCTTGTGGCAATCGGGATGTTCCGTGCTTCCGGAGCATTGGATATTTTCACGGGTTGGGTCGAACAAGCAGTGGCGTTTATGGGATTCGACACGCAATGGGTCGGAGCGTTGCCGACGATGCTGATGAAGCCGCTGAGCGGCTCGGGAAGCTGCGCGATGATGCTTGACGTCATGGCCGCAAACGGTCCGGACGCATTTGTCAGCAAACTTGCCGGGGCAGTCCGCGGCTCCACCGACACGACATTCTATATCCTTGCAGTCTATTTCGGTTCGGTTGGGGTTTCCCGGACCAGATATGCTGCCGGATACGCCCTATTGGCCGACATCACGGGGGCTGTAGCAGCCGTCGTCGTCGCATATCTCTTCTTTAACTGAGAGACCCTCTAAAACAAAAACCGGAATAATCCGTTAAACTATTAACTGAATTTTTGGACTAAAAAAAAGAAAACAAGCGTTTAATCATAAACAATAATTAAAAAGAAAGAAGAAAATGAAGAAAATCGCATGGGCCTTTGCCCTTGTAGCACCGCTCGCACTCGCATCATGCAGCAGCGACGAAGAAGGCGTAAGCCTCGACCGTTCCAGCCTTGACCTCAACTATAAGGCAACCGCCACGCTCACACCTTCGGAGAAGAACGGTAACTGGTCGAGCGACAATGAATTTGTTGCCACCGTCAACAAGGATGGCGAAGTGACTGCTAAACATGTCGGCCAGGCCAAGATCACATACTCCACTTCCAACGGCTCCGCAACTTGCGTTGTCAAGGTTTCCCCGACCGACAACAAGTTCATGCTTCCGATTCTGAACTGGGGAGCAAGCTTCTCCACCATCCAGTCTCTTACGAGCGATGCTTATTTCGCATTTGACGCAACAAACTCCAGCGAACAAAATGGCCAGCTCTATTTCGACACGAAGCCTGAGGCAGCCAATGCAGGTCTTGCAGTCTATGGCAACGGGATGCCATGGTATCTCTATCGCTTTGCAAACGACGAGATGGCTTCCGCTTCAATCACGGTTCCCCTGGATGAGACCGTATTCAACGACTTCCTTGATTGGCTGGAGCAGTATTACGCCAACTATGATCCAAGCCTCGAGGATCTTTATGGCAACGGTCTGACTTCAGCAACCAGCGACATCAAGGTCGAGATTCAGTATCCTGAAGGCGACATCGAAGTCATGACGGCAGTCTGGGTTAATACCGGCACCCGTGCAAACGCTGCGTCTGAGGTAGCAGCCCACAAGGCAGCCATCGAGGCAAAACTCGCGAAATAAGTTTCATACATAAATAAAGAACAAGATGAAGAAAGTATTTTCAATGCTCTGCGCAGGATCCCTCATGGTCCTCGCCACAGCTTGCGGCGGCAACAAAGCTGCTGAATCTGACAGCGATTCTGTCGCAACTCTCGACACTGTCCTCGTTGACGAAATCGTCACTGACTCTGACACTACTGTTCTCGTAGAGGAAATCGAGAATGCAGTTCCCGTTGAGGAGGCCAAGAATGTCGTCTCCGAGACCAAGAAAGCCACCAATAACGCTGTCTCCAACGCTAAGAACGATGTTAAGAACGGCGTTCAGTCTGCTAAAGATAAAGCTGAAAGCGTTGTAAAGACCACAGAGGAGAAAGTTGCCAACACTAAGGCAGCCGTTTCCGATGCAGCTCAGAAAGTTGAAGAGAAAGCCAACAGCGCAGCCGAGAAGGCTAAGAACTGGCGTGAAAACCGCAAGAACGCTGAGTAATCCTTTCTTAGTATAGTTTTAAAGGGGAGTTCATCCATCCGGATGCACTCCCCTTTTTTATTACGGAACAGTTTTTATGACAGGTGTCGTCGCTCGTCAGAGGTCGAGCTGGTTGGAGAGGACAAGGCGCTTGGGATTGCCGATATGGCCTACTTGCGAGAGAAGGGGAAGCAGATCGACATAGGCATGGACGAGGACAACGAAATTGAGTTCAGTTCGGTCATGCTCGTAATCATATTCAACATTATAGGTTGACAGATGAACCCCGTTGGCTTTGAAGGCAGCTTTATAGGGGGCAATGTCAGAAATGATGCCTCCTACAGTAACGCTCAATACCTTAGACACCTGCCCCAGTTTCCGGCTCTTCTCATATTGTTCGAAGCTGACGAGAGTCAGCAGAATCAGGGCCGTCGCGCCGATTGAAATCCAATACATCCCGATTCCTACAGCCATGCCTATGATTGCGGTCATCCATATTCCGGCCGCCGTGGTAAGTCCGCGGACCGCTCCCCGCATGTGAATCATCGCGCCGCCACCAAGGAAACCAATGCCCGTGATCACCTGCGCGGCAATTCTCCCCGGGTCGCCATTCTTCAGCCCAAGATAGACCTGGGGGACGTAAATCGAAAGAAGCATCGCCAGACACGCCCCCATTGAAATGAGAGCGAATGTCCGGATTCCGGCAGTCTGTCCCTTACGCTTGCGCTCGGCGCCGACAATCATGCCGAGCACCATGCTCAGCAGCAGGCGAAAAATACTGTTGAGGGCGTTCACCTCAAGAGAATTGATCGAATCATAAAGGAAGGTAAGATAACTTATCATGGAGAAGTGGATTTTAAGATAATAGGGGAAACTGCAGAGACTGCCGGATAATTAAAAACGGCGTCAGGAATAGCTTTATTTTGGGGAGTATCAAAAAATTATTAACTTTGCACTGGAATGGAATCGGATTTGGCGGGGGATGCGTCAGACGATGCAAAAGCGGCTGAAGATGAAGACAAAACCTCTGTATGACCTTTGTATGCGGATAGCTGCCCGGAATGCCGGCGCGGCCTCTTTGTTATGGCCCAAAGGATCCTCTTCCAAGACCGCCCGCTTTCTCCGAGGCCAACAATTGGCGCTCAAGCCGCTGACCGAACTTCCTCCTAAACAGAACGGCCGTCCGCGAATATGGATCCATTCCTCCTCCTTAGGGGAATTTGCAATTGCCCGGCCTGTCATTGAGGCCCTTCGCAATAAGGGGAATGCAGAGATTATCATAACATTCTTCTCCCCTTCGGGTTACGAAGTGATCCATCCGAAACATGACCAATATCCCCACGTCTACTATCTTCCATTTGACTCCTGCCCGAACGCGCGTCATTTCCTTGACTGTGTCCGTCCGGATGCGGCTGTCATCATGGTGTCGGAATTCTGGCATAATTACCTTGGGGAACTCCGAAAAAGGGAGATTCCCACATTCCTGGTTTCGGCCCTGATCCGGCCGGAATCGGTGTTCTTCAAATGGTATGGCGGGGATTACCGCGAAGACCTCAAATCGTTCGCCCGCATCTTCACACTCGACCGCCGTTCGACTCAACTTCTCGAGAAATTGGGATATGAGAGCGCGGTTACTACCGGGGATCCGCTCTTTGACAATGCGTATGCCAATTCGCGCCGCGACTATTCCAATCCTATTATAGAGAAATTCAAGGGCGACAATTTCCTTTTTGTTGCCGGAAGTCTCAACGATCACAATGACCTTGAGCTTGTCGCGGCGGTTGCCAACAGTCACCCAGAAATCAAGGTGCTGATCATTCCCCACGATGTCAGCAGCCAGAGGACGGAGAAAATTGTAAGGGCTATCAACGGGAAGACGAAACGCTTTTCCAATTGCTCGCCGTCGACAGATTTCTCCGATACGCAGTGTCTGATCATCGATTATGTCGGCGAGCTGCCGTTGATCTACCGCTATGGGTCGTGCGCCTATGTCGGAGGGGGGTTCACGCCATATCTCCACAGCGTGATTGAGGCTGTGGTCTACGGCTTGCCTGTCGCCTTCGGCCCGAGGATTCATCGGAAAGTCACACCCCGACAGCTTATCGAAGCCGGTATCGGGACGATGGTCCAGACGCCTGAAGAGCTCAACAACTGGGTCTCCGGCCTTCTTTCCGACGACTCAATGTCAGAGAGAATCCGCAATGCCGCCAAGGTCTATATCGAGCTCAACGTAGGGGCAACTGAGAACATCGCATCCTTCATCCTGGATGCCGTCAAGGAATCTTCAAAACGATCCGGGAAATGAAAGAGAAACTTCTTTATGGCCTATATTATTCTGTCTGCCGTTCGCTCGCACAGCTACCCTTCGGGGCTCTGTATGTCCTCAGCGATCTGATATATCTCATTCTCTACCGAATGGTTGGATATCGGAAAAAAGTTGTCCGTAGAAATCTGGCTGAAGTGTTTCCCGATATGGATGAAGCCGGGAGAAAAGAGATAGAACGGGGATTCTACCGCCAACTTTGCGACACAATTGTTGAGTCTGTCAAGCTGCTGCATGTCTCCGACAAGCAATTGGCCGAGAGAATCCGGGTCGAAGGCTGGGAACTGGTGCAGCAGAACGGCGAGGAGAATATACCGATGATTCTCTACACGGCCCATTTCGCCAATTGGGAGTGGGTTCCTTACATTCAGTATTCTTACACGGTCCCGAAGGTTTCCGGAGAGATATATAAGCCGGCCCGCGATGCGGCATTCAACAGGCTGATGACCCGGATCCGTTCTCGCTTCCCCTCCGTCCTCATAACGCAGCATGAAGCCTATCGCAAATGCCTGACCCTGGCCCGCGACAACGGGACATTCCTGATTGGGTTTGTCGCCGACCACAGGCCGAATTCAAAGATTGTCCCGCTCCACATCGAGTTTCTTGGCCATAACACTCCCTTCAATGTCGGGGGAGAAAAAATCGGCAGGAAGGTCGGAGCAAAATATTTTTATCTCGACATAACGCGCACCCGTCGCGGCCATTATGTCTTCCGCTTCCTTCCGGTCGAGCCGGAAAAGGAAGACCTGGAGACTGAATTCCCTTACACAGCGCGCTACACCCGACTCCTCGCGGCCAACATCCTGCGGCAGCCTCAGCTTTGGCTCTGGTCGCACAGACGCTGGCTATTCAAATAGAAATCTTATAGAAATCTTAAACCTGAAATTACAATAACCTATGAAAATAATATGCGTGATTCCGGCGCGTGCCGAATCCTCCCGATTCTTTGAGAAACCGCTTGCCCTGATCAACGGACGCCCGATGATTCAGTGGGTTTACGAACACTGTTGCGAAGTTGAACAGTTTGACGAAGTCCTCGTGGCTACAGATGCCGAAAGAATTCGTGAAGTTGCAGAGGGATTCGGAGCCAAGGTGATCATGACATCTTCAGATCATGACACTGCTACGGAACGCCTCTATGAAGTTTCGCGCAAGATCGAAGCAGATCTCTATGTCATGGTTAATGGCGATGAGCCTCTTCTCCGCCGGGATGCCATCATACAGTGTATCCCTGACAATCTGGACACGGACGCGTTCTATGTGTCAAATCTGATGACCGACTTCACCAATCCCGTCGAAGTTGTGGACGCCACCAACCTTAAGATTGTGACGGCGGCCGACGACCGTTGCCTCTTCATCTCCCGCAGCCCCATCCCCTACCCCAAGGGAAGTCTGGATGTCATTTATCACAAATTTGTCGGCGTCGGCGCGTTTACGCGCAAGGCCCTCGACTTCTATCACGAAACTCCCCGAGGACCGATAGAGAAGGTGGAAGAGAATGATTCCTTCAGATTTTTGGAGAACCATAAGCCAATCTTCTACTATAACTGCCATTGCAAATCTCTTTCCGTCGACACGCCCAAAGACATCGCGGCCGTGGAGAAATATCTGGCCGAAGGGAAGTAAATTTAAAACATGGATTCTATCAAGCTTGGCAAGGATCTCAGGAGAATCCGTTACTATGCGGGAAGCTATGCGCGTTATTATCTACCGGATTTTTTAGCGCGCATGCCTCTCGCCCGATGGGAACGCAACCTTTCCGGAGAACAAAGACGCCAGCTTGATGAACGGATAGAATATTGCTGCCGGCTGCCGGAAGGGTCGCAAGTCGATCAAACACGGGCCATCCGCGCCGGAGATTTCAAGTTCGGAGAGCGCGATCCTAAAAAAGGGACGCGCCATTCCGGGTATTTCTTCGATCTCCACCCATTTATCCGACAGATTGACCCTGAGTTGAAATTCGTCTGGCTCCCGGAGGATGTGGCGACGGAACTTCCAAGTCCGACCATCGTCAAGTCGCGGCCTATCACAACGGCACGGACAAACAACGTCATTTGTCGCCTCAATTCCCTCCGCCACTTCCTTTTCGTCCGCGACCCGTTTGAATACGCTTCCAAGCAGGATGGACCCGTATCCAGGAATGCCATATCGGGGCGTCCATGGCGGGGAGAACTTCTGGAACGCTACATCAGCGACCCGAGGGCCGACTTCGGATCAGTCGACAGCGAGAAGGAACATCCGGAATGGCAACGGCCTTTTATGAGCATCCGCGACCAGCTGCGTCATAAATTTGTCATGACGCTCCAGGGAAATGATGTGGCCACAAACTTGAAATGGGTCATGTCGAGCAATTCGATAGCCGTGATGCCTCGCCCGACAATCGAGTCTTGGTTCATGGAAGGAAAGCTGCTGCCGGATGTCCACTATATCGAGATAAAGCCTGACTATTCCGACCTGTTCGACCGGCTTGAGTATTTCCTTTCCCGTCCGGCAGAAGCGCAAGAAATCATAGAGAACGCGCATCGGTGGGTTGACCGATTCCGAAATCCACGCATCGAGGCCCTGGCAATGGCAGGAGTCATTGACAGTTATTTCCGGCAGACCGGACAGTT
>CAYZQA010000015.1:26318-42433 GCA_964480745.1 uncultured Sangeribacter sp.
ACAAAACCTAACTTTATGCGCAACTCCGGCAATAGACCCATATTGATTCTCCGCTTTTCCGCATTGGGGGATGTGGCGATGACAATTCCTGTGATTTATTCCGTCGCTGAAGCGAATCCTGAACGGAAATTCATCGTGGTCACGACGCCGTTTTTCTCCAAACTATTCTTGGGTCGCCCCGGGAATGTCGAAGTCTTGCCGGTGGCAATCCGCGATGTGAAGGGCGTGCATGGCTGGCGCGAGTTGATTAGTCAACTTGGCGTCCTGAAACCAGCCGCAATCGCTGACCTCCACAACGTTTCGCGCACGTGGATAATCGACACTTGGTTCCGTCTCCGTGGCCTACGGGTTGTGATGGTCGACAAGAAGCGCAGCGAACGGAAACGGGCAATGAAGGAGAAACTCCCTCAGGAATCTTTCATAAGCCGGTATCTGAGCGTATTCGGGAAATTGGGTATGATGATGCCCCGAATCGAGGCCGCGCCTTCCGGAATCAATTATCCTCCTGCTCTTCCTTTCCGCAAACTTGATCTCAACGGAATCCCAGCGCCTCTGAAAATAAGCAAGAATGGAGTCGGGATAGCCCCTTACGCCCGCTATTATACCAAGACTCTTCCAGAGCCTGAACTGCTAAGGCTTATCGAAGACCTGATCGCCAAAGGGAAGAAAGTATATTTATTCGGAGGCCGGGGCGAGGAAGCAAATAAACTTGAAGAAATTGCAGGCAAGTATGCCGATTGCGAGTCTTTGGCGGGGAAATATCCCATCGAGGAGGAACTCCGGATCATGTCGGAACTGGAACTGATGATTTCCATGGATTCGGCCAATCAGCATCTCGCCGCATTGACAGGGACGCGCGTAATTACAATCTGGGGAGGGACGAGCCCTCTTTGCGGATTCGTCCCATACGGCAGCAAGCCGCAAGACTCTATATGCAAGGGACTCGATTGTCAACCTTGCTCCGTGGCCGGCACGCCGCAATGCCCGCTCAGCACATTGGCTTGCCTGCATGACCTTGATTTCAAACCGATATTATCGAAATAAAGAATGATAGCTTCATTCCTTGCATACGCCGCAGCTTTCTGGATCGGCTGCATGATATGGTTCATGCTTATCCAGAAACCGATTTTCATGTTCTACAACCGGAAGGGGCATGAGGATGCGTTACACGCCGATTCAATCTTAGGGGTCTATACTTTCGGACTGCGGTCGGATGCGATCGTCAGTTCTTATCTTACCGCGATTCCGCTGATCATCGGCGCATTGGCTACAATGATTCCCGCTATCCCCTTCTTTTGGATCATGCGTGGCTATATTGCTGTCATAGCCCTGGCTATGGGACTGCTCACGGCAGGGGACGCGGCCCTTTATCCTTTCTGGGGATTTAAGATTGATGGGTCCGTGTTCCGTTACCTCCGCTCGCTCAAAGGGGCGACGGCCAGTGTTTCCGGAGCTTATCTGGCTACGGGGATTTGCGCCTGGCTCTTTCTCTCCCTCCTGTTCTACTTCGGCATCACAGACCTCTGCGACCTGAGCCTTGCCATCACCCCCCTGCCGGAGACATGGCTCAATTGGTGGGGATATCCGCTCGTGGTGTTGCTGATGGCCGTAGGAGTCGGTCTTTTGTTCCTGATGATCCGCGGACTGGGAATCCGACCCAACAACCCGAGCCAGGCTTATTTCAGCAAGGAGGCTTTCCTTAATCATTCCGCGCTAAATCCCGGCTACAGCATTATCTACTCCCTCTCGCTTCCGGAAAAATTCAGCAGCCAGTTCCGTTTCATGCCGGAGGAGAAGGCGGAGGAGATTGTGACCGGAATCTTCAAGAACGACATGAAGGCCGGGGAAAAGTTTCTCAAAACAGATCGCCCTGACATTCTTCTTGTCATCTGGGAAAGTTTCGGAGCGGAGTTTTCCGAAGCATTCGGAGGGAAGAAAAATGTCGCGATAAATATTGACAAGGAGGCTGAACGAAGCGTCATCTTCACAAATTGCACCGCAGGAAGTTTCCGGACCGACCGGGGTCTCCTTTGCATATTGAGCGGCTATCCGGCCCAACCGACCGACAGCATCATCCGCTATTCCCGGAAATTGCCCAATCTCCCCGGCCTGGCTCGCACGCTGAAGGAACAAGGGTATCAGACGGAGGTGTTCCACGGAGGAGACCTCTCCATCATGCACAAGAATGATTATTATATCGCCTGCGGACATGACACTCTTCGCGGAGAGCAGGATTTTCCTAAAGATGCCCCGACTTGCAAATGGGGAATCCATGATGGCTATATGATGGAGCGCGTCGCCGACGAGATAGAAAGATTGTCAAGGAAGTCCGACCGCAAGCCGTTTATGATCACGCTCCAGACGCTTAGCTCGCATGAACATTATGAAGTTCCCTATTCGCGCCTGGAGGATAAGATTGACAACGCGTTTGCCTATACGGACGATTCGTTCGGGAAGATGATCGAACGTCTGCGCCAGACTCCGGAATGGGAACGCCTTCTGGTCGTTGTCGTGGCTGACCATGGTCTGAACACATCCCATCATCCGGCCGACCGGAAAAGCTACTCCCATATTCCGCTTCTCTTCACAGGAGGCGCCGTGAAAGGGCCGGCTCGTTATGAAATGGTGATGTCCCAGACTGATCTGGCGGCAATCCTACTCGGCCAAATGGGAATCGACCATTCTGATTTCATCTTTAGCCGGGACGTTCTCTCGCCGGATTACGTTGATCCTATCGCCTTCCATATATTCCATAACGGGATCATGTCTACCGACACCCGGGGCACAACCATCTATGACACTCTTGCCGACACGGTTGTTTCGGGCGAAGACAATGCACGCATAGAAAAATGCAAGGCTCTCCTTCAATATCTATACACTGATATCGACAAACGATGAACAAAGCAGAAAACAGTAGGAGGAAGGGAGCGAACCGGACCTCTCTCTTTTCCAGAATAATGGCAACTCTCCGGCAGACAGCGCTTCCGGCCGTGGCGCTCAACATGCTGCTCATTTATTCGATCTATTTCGTGATGAGGGTCGTGTTCGTATTGTGCAATCGGAACGCATTTGCCGATACACTTTCGGGCAGCGAGATTCCGGGGATTCTCGCCGGAGGTTTTGTCTATGACACGGCTGCGATCTGCTATACCAACCTTCTCTATCTCGCCCTTCTCCTCATCCCCCTTCATTACAAGGAACGGGGTTGGTGGAGAAAACTCCTTAAATGGGTCTATGTCCTGCCGAATGCAATAGCAATATTCATAAATCTTGCTGACACCGTCTTCTTCAAATTCCGAAGCCAACGAACCACAATGGCGTTCTTCTCCGAGTTCGGAAATGACCATAATCTTGGCCAGATTGTCGGAATCGAGATTGTCCATAACTGGTATCTCGTTCTGCTCCTCGCGCTTTTCATTTGGGCGTTGTGGAAATTCTATACCAATCCGCCAAGCGAGATCCGCAACCTCAAACTCTATTACATCTCCCAATCGGCGCTCCTCGTTATCTGCGGGTATTGCGGGATTTCCGGAATGCGGGGACATTGGCTTTTGGGCAGCATCAACCGGCCGATAACGGTCAATTATGCCTTCCAATTTACAGAATCCCCTTTGAATGCTGGCATTATCCTCAACACTCCCTTCACCCTTATCCGAACGATGGGACATGTGACGCTTGTGCCGCCCAAGGTTTACAAAACCAGGGAGGAATTGGAAGCTGTCTATAACCCCGTTCATTTCCCCAAAGAGGGGGCCCCACAGCGTCGCAAGAATATCGTCATGATAATTCTGGAGAGTTTCTCACGGGAATTTGTAGGAGGTTTGAACCGTGACACCGGTGCGGCCCAACATCAGAGCCTGACTCCCTATATGGACGCCATGCTTGACTCCTGCCTCTATTACGACGAGATGATTGCCAACACATTCTTCTCAATTGATGTTGCGCCGGCAGTCCTTGCCGGAATCCCGAGGGCTCAGTATCCTTTCGTCAACTCAACCTATTCTGTCAATAAGATCAATTCTCTGGCCACCGAACTAAAGAATTGGGGCTATACGTCAGCTTATTTCCACGGAGCGGACAATGAATCTTTAGGCATCAAGGCTTTTACCCAACATGCCGGAGTTGATCATTATTATGGTCTGAATGAGTATTTAGCTGACAAACGGACCGGAGGAATGAAAGATTATGACGGAACATGGGGAATATGGGACGAAGAGTTCCTGCAATACTATTGCATGATGTTGAGCGATATGCAGCAGCCCTTTGTTGCGGGATTGTTTACGTTGACCTCCCATCACCCCTACAACGTTCCGGAACGCTATCAGGACCGTTTCAAGGATGACGGCATCCTTCCTATTCATAAGGTTGTCAGCTATACGGATATGGCTCTCCATGAGTTTTTCGAATCGGCAAGGAAACAGCCCTGGTTCGGGAATACAATATTTGTCATCTGCGCTGACCATACTTCCGCCCAGCGGGCCGAAACTATCTATAAGAAGGATATAGGGAAACTCCGGATTCCTATCCTGATTTACGATCCGTCGGGAGAACTTCCGCGCGGCCGTCAGCCCGGAATTATCCAACACACCGACATCATGCCGACGCTACTTGCCTATATGGGCTATGACCGTCCATTCGTGGCGTTCGGCAAGAATGTTCTTGCAACGGATCAGAAAGATATGTGGGCGTTTAACTGGAATGCCGTTCCGACCCTCGTCATGGGCGATTATTTCATGATGACCGACGGGGAGAAAGTTTCCGCTCTCTATAACTATAAGGAGGACCCGACTCAGGAGCATAATCTTCTTGGCAAAGGAGTCGCCGACGAGAAAAAGATGGAAGCCCTCTTGATGGCCATAGTCCAGCAATATGTCGAGCGGATGCAAGCCAATGAACTGACCGTAACCAAATAATCTTCTTCTCAATCATATCTTCCTCTCATTCATATGGAAACGATCGAACTGCTTAACAATTTTGACTTACAGATATTGCTCTTCTTCAACGGGAGCGGGGATTCCTTCTTCGACCCGTTCATGAGAATGGCTACCAACCGCTGGACCTGGATTCCGTTCTATCTCGCTTGCTATGCGTTCATGGTTATGAAAGTGGGCTGGAAAAAGGCGACCTTGATTCTCATTGCAGCGGCGGCGGCCGTCGGTCTGGCCGATTTTTTCTGCAATACTGTCCTCCGCAAGAATATCTGCCGAATGCGTCCGACTAACCTGGACAATCCTCATCATGTATATGTCAATATCGTCGATGGCTACAGGGCCGGGAAATATGGATTTCCCTCCTGCCATGCGGCCAACACGGTGGCGCTGGCGACGTTGTTGACCTTGCTTTTCAGGAATGTCTGGTTCCGAACCACGCTCTGGCTTTACGCTGCCCTCAACTGCTATAGCCGCTTATACCTTGGCGTCCATTACCCGGGAGATATTTTCGTCGGGGCAATAATCGGAGCGCTTATCGGCTGGGGAATGGCTTGGCTTGTCGGATTGACAAAAGATCGCATCCCGGAACGACAGCTTGTCCGGGAATCTTCGCCACTACCCTCGCTGTTGCTCCCCGGAGAATTTGCAGCGACAATCTGTGTGTTGGCAATATTGGCCGTATTTTAAACCCTATATTGGCCGTATTTTAAACTTCAAAGTTATGCGCATAGGATATGATGCCAAAAGGGCATTCTGCAATAATACAGGACTGGGGAATTATTCCCGGTTTGTCATCGAGGGCATAGCCCGGGAAAACCCCGCCGACACCCTTCTGCTATACACCCCGAAGACCAACGGCAACCCAAGGATTGAGGCTATATTGAACTTCCCCAATGTGGAATCCCATCTTCCTGACGGGCCCGGATTCCGAGGTTCGCTATGGCGGACGTTCGGCATTACGAATCATCTGCGTGCCGACAAGGTTGACCTGTTCCATGGGTTGTCTAACGAGCTCCCGTTGACAATAAAGGAGGCCGTCATTCCAACCGTCCTGACGATGCATGACGTTATCTACCGGCGTTTGCCGGATGGCTATTCATGGTTCGACCGCCACGCAGACGACTATAAATATGGCCGATCATGCCGGAACGCGACCCACATTATCGCCGTGAGCGAGTGTACAAGACGCGATGTCGTGGAGCTCTACGGAGTGGATCCGGATAAAGTGACAGTCGTCTATCAGGGTTGCGACCCGATATTCGCAAAACGTGCCGATAAGGCTTCCCGCGAGGAAGTTGCAAAACGATACGTATTGCCCGAGCGATTTATCCTTCAGGTCGGGACAGTCGAACGCCGTAAGAATCTCGAACTGACTTTGCGCGCGCTCGCCAATTTGCCGAAGGATATTTATCTCGTTGTTGTCGGCCGCGACAATAAGGGATACAAAAAGGAATGTCAGAAACTGGCCGCAGAACTTGGCATCGAGAAAAGAGTAATATGGCTGGAGGGAGTTCCGTTTGCGGATCTGCCGGTCATTTACCAGCTCTCGGAGGTTGTTGCCTATCCATCGCGTTACGAAGGTTTCGGCATCCCGGTGTTGGAAGGCCTGACGAGCGGCAAGCCCGTAGTGGGCGCTATCGGGAGCTGCCTTGAGGAGGCGGGAGGCAACGCCGCGATTTATGTCAATCCGGAATCGCCGGAGGAAATGACAGACGCCTTGGGCTCAATCTTGCGTGGGGAAGCCGACATTGAGGGAATGGTGGCCCGCGGATTAAAACACGCATCCCGTTTCCGCCTCGCCGACATGGCCGGGAAGGTCAGGGAGGTCTACTCCAAAATCATGTGATTTTGGGACTGCGTATCTAAATCAGAATAAAACCTCAAAGAAAGCAAAGACGCGGCAGGGGGCGATTCCTTGCCGCGTCTTTGTTATCTAATGTTTGAGAATTTTCCGAAGGAGCTTGCTTACTTGACGAATTTGGCTGTTGCGTTGTCAGTCTTCACAATGTAGCCTCCGGCAGGGAGGGCGGCAACATTTATGCTGCCGTTATAGAGACCTTGATAGCAAACGCGGCCTGTCATGTCAAGAATGCTGACGGGAGCGGCCGGAGCAACGCCGTCAAGGACAATCCGGTTGTCGCCGAGATTCTTCACGAGGATGGCAGGCGCGATGAAATTGTCAGCAACCATGCGGACTCCGCTTCCGTCGGTCGAGTAGGTATAATAGTAGGTGTCAACAAATTCAACTTTGTCCGTCACATCGTTGATGATGTAAAGGTCGCGCGACTTTAAGGGACGGTTCACAAGCTCATAGAGACTCGGAGCGTTCCCCCAGAAAGTATCCTCGAAGTTAACAGGATATACAGTCGGCTGGATCACGAGTTCGTCGCCATAGACCATCTCTTCCCGACTTGTAAGCACACTCCGTTCTCCCATATAGCTTTCGATAGATTCGAGAGTGCCTTCAGGGGAATAAATGTAATCCGTAAGATTCTTCACTTCCAGAACCATCTGGTCGTCATAGGCCATGTTTGTGACCGTGGCAAGATTTCCATCCTCGTCATACTCATAACGGAGGGAGGAAAGGAGGTCATTGGCCCCATTGTAGGTATAATAGGAATCCTTGCGCAGAAGGACATCATCGGAGTCATACATGTAGTCGTCACGCTGGACCGTGCCGCCTCCCGGGAAAGAAGTAACAACGTTTGATAGACATCCCCAGAAGTCGTAAGAGAACTCCATGTATGATTGTTCCTTCAATGGGCAATCTTCAGGACGAGCGGCCGATGAAAGGTCAAGACCGAAAGTTGTGCGCTTTGAGAGTCGGTTCTGGTCGTCATAATCATAGGTCACCTTGGCAACCACAATATATTCATCAGGATTGCCGGTCTGGTAATAGTCCTGATGAACGATTTCCTCGATGCAGTTTCCGTTCTCAGCGTAGGTGAGGAAACGGTTGGTCGACATCTGCGGCTCGCCGAAGTCTTCGACAAGAATCTGGGAAGGTTTGTCGAGCCCGTTGTATTTGAACGTGGAAGTCTCGACGTTGGAGGCGGTTGTCACCTTTGTCAGGAAGAACAATTCCTCAGCCTGAATCCCCGGAGCCGACAGCAGAGCGGCGAAAGCCAGGGCAGCCATGATTTTTTTCATTGGAATAATCGTTAAAATTAGTTAGATGAATATTGCGGTTATCAATGAACTGTGGATATTCCGAATCGTGAATATTTCTCTTGACGGACAAAATAAGCGAAAAATTTCCGTAATAACAAATTAAAATACCATCCCATCCGCAAAAAAAGAAATCCCGCCTGAAACAGACGGGATTCCGATATAGGCTTTATGACGGATTAATGAACCATCACTTTGTAGGTCTTCGAACCGCGACGGACTACGTAAATGCCGGGCGTGGGGTTCATGACGCGCATACCCTGCATGTTGTAGTATTCCTCAACAGCGTTCTCTTCTTCGATGGTTGTTACGATAGTGCTGAAGGAACCCTGCTTGCCATCTCGGTTGTAAATAGCGTAGTTCTCAAAATCAAGGTCCTTAGACTGCTGTCCATTGCCATTGAAGATGATCTTGGGGTTCTTAAGGTCGCCGGTCTGAGTGAACGTGAACACATGGTAAGTCTTACCTTCGACCGTGGTCGTATTGAGTTTCTTGCCGGGCCATGCGCCGGAGAAGGAGTTACCCTCAACATGATTATCGTCCCAGCAGTATGCGTAAACATCGCCCCAGTTAGAAGAGCTGTTGTCGAAGTAGACAGTGTACTCATCGGGATCGTCAGCCGACTTCTTGCGATAGGAGAACTCCTTGATTGTGCTGCCGACCTCATTTTCGGCATAAGCCTTGATTGTGGTGGTCTCGTGGAGCACGATCGGAGAAGTGTAACGCGTAGAAGACTTGGAGGGCGTTGAGCCGTCGAGAGTGTAGTAGACATTATCTGCGCCGCTTACGGTCAGAGTTACGGAAACGCTTTCAGTGAAGGAAGTGCCGTTGCCGGGAGTAGCGGAGATAGAAGGTTTCTTCGGACCGGAAACAATGTCAAGCTTGGTTGCGTTTGAGCCGCCATCATATTTGTAGTAAACATCGCCGGTGATGCCCGTGATGTCAGCCGTCTGATTGCCTCCCTTGTTGAAGATGATGTTGAAGTTATCGGAATCGTCAACGGAAACGGTGTAGAAATTGTAGCCGTCAATGGCAACCTTATCGCCGGAGAGGGGCTTTCCGGGCCATTCTCCGAAGAGCTTGCCATTGTCATCCCAACCGTAGATATTCGTTCCGTCGGGAGCCTCAACATAGACAGTGATGGAGGCATTGGGGTCAACTTTCTTGTAAGTAGCGGAGCCCTTGTATTCGGCCGTTCCGTCGCTTGCGCCCCAGGTAACGGTCACTTCGTCGCCGAAGTTCATGCCCTGGCCGATAGTGAAGGAAGCGCTTGCGCCCGCAGCGAGATTCTTCTGAGCCTCATTGCCGACCTTATACCATCCCTTGGTAGCAGCCTCGTTGAGAGTGGCCGTTACGGTCATGGTCTCAGTCTTGAAGGAGCCGCCGGCAGGGCTAAGCTTAACAGCGGGAACGCCGATAGCATCATCAGAGGTATAGTACTGATCCGTTCCATTGTCAGCGAAAGTCACCTTGCCGCCGTGAGAAACCGGGGAGGTAGCATAGATATACTTGCCATCGACACCGACTTTGCCGCCAGTCCAGCCTTTGACAGCCACGCGGAGCTGGCCCTGAGTCTTGGAGCCTTCGAGCGTCAGCGAACCACCCTCGGCAACGGTGTAAGTCTTGCCAGTTACGAGTTCCGTATAAGTTCCAGCGGGGAGGTTTGAGAACGTACCGCCGCCGTTTACAGCAACGCAAGCGAAAGATTCATTCTTATATGCGCGCTTGAAAGCCCAACCGCCGTTTGCGGAGCAACCGTCGTATGTGTACTGACCCTTACGGAGAGCGGGGACAGCGGCACGGATCTGGTTGAGGCGACGGATATGCTGAGCGAGGTCAGCGTTAAGAGTCTTCTGGACATTGCCCGAAGCTGTGTATTCGCAGAAGTCGCTTGCCGTCACGGAGCCTTCGAGGTAGTTACCGAAGTATGCACGGCCGGACTCGCTACGCGGAGTTTTGTTGTTTTCGCCGCCGACATCGATAGGAAGACCGGCCTTGAACTCTACCTCTGAACCATAATAGATACAAGGGATACCACGGAACGTGAACATGAACGAAAGGTTCTCAGCCCACTGTGCTGTTCCGCCATTGAAACGCGTGCCGTCGTTGGGACCCGGACAGTAGTCGTGAGAGTCTACGTAGACGACATTGTAAGTCGCGTCGTTATAGTAGTTATCCTGTTTGGTAACGCCGATGATGTTGCCGACATTCGAGAAGCTATAATGAACCGGGAAATCGATTACATTGAAACCGGAAGACTTCGAATAATCGGGCTCATGCCAACGACCGTTCTGCATGAGGGCGTTTGTGCTTCGGGGTTTGTCCTGAGTATCTTTTTCGCAGATAGCCATCGGACCAACGGGAGAGTCATGACCCTCGTTGAGGACCTGGGCTGCCCACCATTCCTTGTTGCCATCATACTGGCTGAGGAGATTGTCATCACTCTTCCAGGTATAGAAATAGCTTGAAAGATTGGGCTGATCGCGATATACGACGCTGCCCTGGAAACGCTGGCAGACCTCGCCGAACATGAAGAAGGGGCATTCGTTGAGACGCTCTTTCTTTGCCTCTTCGGCGATTTTGTGGAACTGCGGGATAAACTGCTTGTTGAACGTCAGAGGAGCGATATGTCCTGCCGTATCAATACGGAAAGCGTCGACACCCATCTTGATGAACTCGCCATAGCAGTCAACAACATACTGCGCGACGTAGTCGTTCTCTGTATTGAGGTCGACGCAGTCGCCGGCAATCTGGCCCCACCAGCGGTTGGGAAGGTCCCAGTTCCAGCCTGTGCCGTAGTGATGATAGTAGTTGTTGGGCTCGTAAGTCGGGTTCTTGAAATACTTCCAACGCTCAGCATACTGCAGGGCGGGGAGCTGATCGAAATAGCCGGAAGAGAGACGATCCGGATTCGGAATCATGGAAGCCGAGACGCTTGCCTGGTTGCGGATGTCCTGGCTGCGCGTGAAGAGCGGGTTGAGGTTAACTTCGCCGAAGTTACCCGTGTGCTGGAGGACAACGTCGAGGACAATCTTGAGGCCCTTGTCATGGGCAGCCTTGATGAGGTCCTTGAATTTGACATCCTGAGAAGCGCCCCATTCCTTGCGGCTCTCATAACGGAGGTCAACACTCGACATGTCCATGGCATGATAGCCGTGATAGTCCTCGCCGGAAGCATTCTGAACGATCGGTGTGATCCAGATGGCCGTGAAACCGAGAGCCTTGATGTAGTCGAGTTTCTCAATCAGACCGGCAAAGTCGCCTCGCCAGTCAGGGTCGTTCTTTGACTTCTGGACATCCTGCTTGTCCCACGAGCAGACGTTGTTTGTCGGGTCGCCGTCGTAGAAACGGGTTGTCATCGCGAAGTAGATAGTCTCGTCGCGGAAGTCAGTTCGGTCGCCGACAAACGTTGATGCGCCTGCCTGCATGGCGAAGGCCGCAAGGCCTAATCCCGCCACATAACCGTTGATTCTCTTCATAGATTTTAGGTAGGTTAATATTATGAATGTTAAGTTGAAGTATTATCTTTGGGTCAATTTCGGGTCTAATTCAGAAGTCTTTCATGTAGCTTCAGGGTCTGAATATTCGCGAACAAATATTCGTGACAAAATTAATTCATTAAAATTATATAACCAAGAAATATGTTGTAGAACATATTTTTAAAATATATTAGCCCGCAATAACATTACCCAGAGTCAGTTTACCCTCAAAAAATAGCTTTTTACCTCCTTGAAATGAAACTAATTTAATTTCCAAACGACTAACCATACAAACAAGACACAATGATGTTGGATATAATTCTTACCGAACCTCGGATCTTACGCGCTCCCTTATGGGAAAGAATCAGAAAGTTCGCGACGAGTCTATATGAAGCCGTTTCCAGAGGAGGCAACCCGGATAGGCAGACCGTCCGCAACCGGGAGAATCTCTTCTATCACCTTATCTCCCGAAGCGAAGAGACCATCCGCAGGATAAGTTTCGCTTACGCCAAGAACAAGGAGGACTTTGAAGACCTCCGCCAGGAGATACTCCTTAATATATGGCGAGGACTCCCAAAATTCAAGGGGGAAGCAATGGAATCCACATGGGTTTATCGGGTGGCGCTGAACACATGCGTATCCCACATGAGGAAACGTTACCGCCGGATCGAAACCACGGAAAGCGATTTGGCTCTCATTCATGCTGTGGCCGACACGTCCGAAGACCCCGCGATGTCAGAAAGGCTGGAGATTCTCCACCGGGCCATCGACTCCCTCGGGCCGACTGACAAGGCCCTGATCACTCTTCAACTCGAAGAACGGAGCTATGAGGAGATTGCCGAAATCATGGGCATGAACCGGAACACTGTGGCCACCCGTCTACGTCGGCTCAAACAGCGACTTCTCCAATTTATGAACAAAGAATTATAAAGAATAATAAAACAAAACAATATGAACAGCAACGAATTTACCCACATGGAGCAGACATGGAAAGATGGGTTCTCCAATGAATCTCCCGAAAACCTCCAGCGCCTCTGCGACAGTCTCATAGGTTCGCGCCGTCAGAATTCACTTGACTCTCTTGCCGACCGCTACCGGAGGTTCATGATGCTGGGCTTCGGCATGACGCTCGTTTCCATCACCTTCATCTTCGGCCACATCTTCCCCCGTCCGTTCAACTATTGGATCGGCATCACCATGTGGGCATATTTCCTGACCGGAGCCTTGATGGACACTTATCTTTTCCGGGGAATCCGGAGCATCAACATCTACAAGGAAGGAGTCGCGGAGGTGGCGCGCCAAACCAGACATTACCGTCGCAGGCATCTGCAATTCATGGCCATCCTCATTCCCTGGATGCTCCTGATTCTGGTCCTGATGTGCTGCGCTTTTCTACCCAACGAATATATGCTTTGGGGAATAGCTTTCGGGTTTATCGTCGGACTTGCAATCGGACTCAGACAATTCTTCAAATTCATGGAGGAATACAAGGAACTGTCAGCTGAGGATTGACATATAATAGCATTTAGGAAAATTGACGGATACTTCTCCAACTTTAGGAGAGGTATCCGTGTTTTAAATTCATAAAGCAGATTCTACTATGGCAAAACAGAATGACAGGATAACACGTCTATCCAACGGCACTAAGCATTTCTTCCACGTCGTTTCCAATGTCCGCCCAATTGTCTGGATTGGACTCTATGTGGCCATCACCCCTATTTTCGCCCTGATATACTGGGCTCTTCCGGACACACAGTTCCGAATCCCTGATGGATCCGCCACGGACTACGGCTCCTGGCTCTACTACTCTATCGTCACGATCACGACGCTTGGCTTCGGCGATTACACCCCGGCGCATGGTTGGGCACAAGCCGTCACGGCCGTGGAGGTGATGTGCGGGTTGGTGTTACTCGGATTTTTCCTGAATGCAGTCGGAGCGATGAAATCAGAGATAGATGTCGAGTCGGAAATCGAAAAGCAGAAAGCGGCCCATTTCTCTCTGGAGAAAGAGAAGCTGATGAAGACGATTCCCTCGCTCATGCATCTTCTCAACACATTCCTCGCATACTGTTACGCAGTCACCACCCCGGCAAAACGACGCGATGAATCTCCGAAATATAATCCCGATTTCCAATTCTCGGATATGCAGGACTTCGACAAGCCGTCGGGTTTGCCATTTGACGCAAGCAACAAAGCCGCTGTCACCCGCCTCCTCTCCATCTCTTCCCAGACAAGCCTTGCGCTCGACTCCCTCCAGAACCGCATAGACATAACTCTCTGGCCCGAATTGCTTGACGATTCCTTCCGGTTTGTCGCCAACACGCAGATGTTCACTTCCGAGGAGGAACTCAACGATCACGCTCATAAATTGAATCCGACGGATAAGGAATCCCCAAAAGGATTGTCTTCCAAGATTGCAGGCTATTCCGGCATTCCTGACAGGCATGAAGAGGGAGACCTTCACCCCTTGGCGGAACTCTACTATTATATTAAGGAGAATGCGCAGGCAGCTATCAACCTTGAAAGCGCCCTGACAAGGATTGCAAATGACAACAATCAATAATCAAAACCAAAAACTATAACATTATGACATTCAATCAAGCCATACAGAACGTACTCGGGAGGAACTACGCGAACTTCGGCGGCCGCGCATCGCGATCGGAATATTGGTATTTTGTCCTGTTCCTGCTTGCAGTGAATTTTATTTTCGCCTTCTTGGGGTTGATCTCCGGAGGTTCATACGGCCAGACCAATTCTACGAGTTTCTGGTTTTCAAGTGCCTCTCCCCTATGGGTCCAGATATTGAGCGGGCTCTTTTCCTTGGCCATGCTGATTCCCTCGCTGGCAGTCAGCGTCCGACGCATGCACGACATCGGCAAGGGAGGCGGCTGGATCTTCATAACGCTGATTCCCCTGATTGGGCAAATCTGGTTTCTGATCCTCACATTGCAACCGAGCGAGCCCGAAGCCAACAGATTCGGCCCCGTTCCTGATCGCCCGGATTTTTATAATGACCCTAACATGAAATATTGAAATTAATATAAAGCTAAAAAATCGGACCGCCATCATTTCATGACAGCGGTCCGATTTTTTATCGTCCGATTGATTGGGCCATTAATTGACTGAATCGGCAGGAGCAGCTTCAACGGGAGCGGGAGCTTCTGCAGCCTGGATAAGCATGGAGGGATCAATTCCCATAGCCTTCAGGATTGTCGACTGAAGATCTTCCAGCTTTTTCTGATTGGAGGCGTCGAGGTCGGAGGCAGAGATGATGGTCTGCGTGAACTGTTCGAGGTGAGGATATTTCTTTTCGAGTTCTTCCGCCTCAGTCTTGAGCTTCTGAGGATTTGAGGCATACTTCTCCGACAGGCTCGTCAGATCGGTGAAAGCCTCTTTGACGTAGCTGATCATAACGGAATAGTCTTCCTGAGAAAGTTTCTCATGATTGTCGATCTTCTTGGCGATGGAATCTGCGCCTGCTCCGGAGCAAGCTGCGACAAAGATGAGCATAACGGCCATGAGGGCCGAAAAAAGGATTTTCTTCATTGATAACAGCAGTTTTTAGGTGATTAGGGAGGCAAAAGTAGCTAAAAATATGGAAAAAATAGTGGATAAAATGGAAAATATGGGGGATAAAAAGGAAAATATTTGTAGGAACGGAAATAAAGCACTATTTTTGTGCCGTTTATGCCCCGGGGCGGCATAAGCATGTATAAAATCTTGAACCCGCAGGAAAGACAGGGGCCCCGACCTGACTTCCGGCAATAAGAAAAAAGACATTTAATGTCAGAAAAAATTGTAAGCCCGATCGCAGATTTTGATTGGGACGCATACGAGAATGGCAACACGGCAGGCGAGAAGAGCCGCGAGGAACTCACCAGCACCTACGACGAATCGCTGAAGACAGCTAAAGAGAACGAAGTCGTAACCGGCACCGTGAAATCGATCAGCAAACGTGAAGTGCGCGTTGATATCGGCATGAAGTCGGACGCCATCATTCCCGTAAGCGAATTCCGCTACAATCCCGACCTCAAGGTAGGCGATGAAGTGGAGGTTTATATCGAGACTCTCGAAGACAAGAACGGCCAGCTCCGTCTTTCCCACAAGAAGGCTTGCCAGACCCGCAGCTGGGATCGCGTCAACGAGGCTCTTGAGAAAGATGAAGTCATCAAGGGTTACGTCAAGAGCCGCACGAAGGGCGGTATGATCGTCGATGTCTTCGGCATCGAGGCCTTCCTTCCCGGCTCGCAGATCGACGTTCGTCCGATCCGCGACTACGATGTATTCGTCGACAAGACGATGGAGTTCAAGGTCGTGAAGATCAACCAGGAATACAAGAACGTGGTTGTAAGCCACAAGGCACTTATCGAGGCCGAGCTCGAGCAGCAGAAGAAAGAGATCATCTCCAAGCTGGAGAAAGGTCAGGTGCTCGAAGGCAAGGTTAAGAATATCACTCCTTATGGTGTATTCGTTGACCTCGGCGGCGTAGACGGTCTCGTTCACATCACCGACCTCAGCTGGGGCCGCGTTTCTGATC
>CAYZQA010000016.1:0-40892 GCA_964480745.1 uncultured Sangeribacter sp.
TTATAACGACTCAGCCTATGATCCTTCAGATTATTATTTTACTGATCTAGTAACAGATTTTCCATTGGTCAATATACATGGCTTCCATTGCATTGATAGACGACAGGCAGTAGATCTCACTTTCAGTTCCCCAACTATCGCCGTCGGACGTTTGTTATGCCAATCAAAAGCCGAGATTACTCGATATGTGAGAAAACTGAAACTTTATGAATATTTCCCTGGGAAAGGTGATTCTGAATATTTAGTTCGTGGAGTATTAGTAAGGGAATCGAATTTACCTGGGTATGGCACAATGAGCATCGACTCAAAACACATATTCGAGTCACTTCCCTTCGAAGTCACTACGTTTATAAGTAATCATGTTTACGATGAGAGTCTACTGAGTCCAAAAGCAAGCGAAGTTGTCAATGCGATGAGTTCATCTGGCCTCTATAGTTTTCAGTGTCATGCTGGGCCAATTGCTTTTCAAGTAGCAGAACGAGCGAACAATGGGACAACAAATCCTTGGCCTCCAGGTCGAATGGTGATGGCACTGCAAAAATACAAGGACTCAAACTCAAGATATGCATGGGGACTGGGTATGGATCTTATGGATAATCCAAATAAACCTGCCATACTATATTCCTTGGGATGTGACCCTGCTCCCTTTGATTCTTTGGTAGTACGGACACTAAATAAGGCTACGGGGGAGATCATTGCTTCTTCAGAAATTTATGACTATAACATTGGGTCTGCATTTACCGTTGCTGGTGATTTCGGAGGACCATTGGCTTTGTTGAATACACGCGAAGGGTGGTCTGACACTTCGATGGCTTTAGAGCAGAAATTTTCTGAAGCCTTGAGGAGGGTTCCATATAATTCAGCTGGAATCTTAGAAAATATTTCTAAGATTGTTCACCCACAAACTAATAGCTATTTTAGTGATGCAAGGATACGCCACTCTATAATAGGGGATCCATCGATAAGGATATGGACTAATACTCCAAACATTATGAAGAAAGCATGGAGATTATGTATGAATGAGTTTTCTTTCCGTTCGTCTGATTCCATTGCATATTATGGTGTTACATTCGGATCGGAGTCTATGCGTAGCTATAACATTAATAGAAATGGTATGGTTATTAACCTAAATGACATTATTCAAAGACATAGTAACATAGGGATTGGAAGCATTTCTTTCTTCGGCCGTTCTACTCTACCCGAAACATTTCTTCTGACACCTGGGCCGTAAATCAAAAATCAAAAGGAACGGTATCAAGTCCGAGATCTTTTACTCGGGGAGGGTGGGGATAGTAATTACCATCCTGTGCTGAACATTGGGATAGACGGTGACATCATGATAGACTCATACACTACAATTATCTCAAACGGAGGGATTGACGTTGAAGATGGAGGACATCTAAAAATGATTGCAGAAGAAGAGATTTCTGTTCAGAACGACTGTATAAAATCAGGAGGCAACCTTACGATGAAAGCTCCTACCGTAAGGCTTCTGCCTGGCTTCAAAGTCGAGAAAGGAGGGAAACTGAAAATTCTCACCGGAAAATGAGATGATCCCACATAATAAGATGAATTGCAACCCTTAAAATACTACAACAATGACAATCAAGAGACTCGTACTCATATTTTTGTTCACACTGGCCATTCCCGCTGTATGGACTGCCAGGATATTAGCAGAAGATACCCCTCTCAATAACACAGGACCAATTTTGGAGGAAGAAGAAGGTGCTGATTTCAACTTGTTTCAGGAAGGATTGATATTTGAATACGTGGAACTTCCTAATGGAGGTGCTTATGCATTTAAATTTGATGGCACGACAGTAGAAAATGAGCACACTTACCATAACCTCGCCTGTATAAAGACCGGAAGAACAAGTACGCATTATCAGAATGACGAATTTTATCATGCTTTAGATTGGACTTCTGAGCTACCGGAATACTCCGTAGTTCCCATGCGTCAGGAGGGCAGTCAGGTTCTGATGCTTGTACCCGAACAATTGCGGGATGAGCAATTTTGGGAGAGCAATTATTTTTTCTATTATACACCGGATTTGAAATACGATCTTCCCGCGAACGGTTGGGAAATACCGCTCTGTGATTATAACTGTGAAGTCGGGGATACCTTCATCACCCTACTTGATAAGCAAATTGCCGAGCTGAAAATCCTGTGGATTGAGGAGATTGATTTCTGTGGAAGAAAACGAAAAGGTTATCATATCGATATATGGGGCCGTTGTCTGGAGGGAAACCTTCCCCCTATAATAGAAGACATGGGCATATGTTCCGGTTTTCCATATTCCTTAATCCTCGAGTCAATCCCGGTAAATCATATCCGAAAGTCAGAGCCTATGGGTTCAGAAATGAAAGATTGGTGGACAGCCCTGCCCGGAGACGTTGTTAGACTTTATCGAATTGAGGACAAGGATGGAAATACGGTTTATGAAGCATGGCCCACCTACGGAACGGGCTTGCAGTATACTTCAGATGAAAGTATTCAAAAAGGAATCTCATCTGTCTACGACCTCTACGGCCAGCGAGTGACCACCCCGCAACCGGGCGGCGTCTACATCCGCGACGGCAAGAAGTTCGTCTGGCCACGGTAACGGACTAAATAAAACTGAGTTAAATCGCGTCCAGGGAATATTTCTCTGGACGCGATTTATCGCGTCCCAGAGTCCCGGAGGGACTCCACCATTGTTAACCTCGGGCCCTTGTGGCCCGAGGATCAATAATCATCCCACAACACCCTCGACCCTGGAAGGGTCGCACTATATAGTTGAACCCCTCCAGGGTTCAGATTTTTAGTTGGTGTCTTCTTTTTCCTCGGGCCGCAAGGGCCCGAGGTTAACCCTGGTGTTGCCCCTCCGGGGCAATTCCTGCGATTTCTCATCAATCTTTTTCCGCGTTTTTCAGTTCTGTTTTTCATCCCCTTTTATTATATTTGCATTTTTGAAGGGCCGCTCTCCATGTCCTTCCTCTAAATTGCAGATAATCATGGATAGATACCAGGACACAATCAAACGGTCGAAAGTGACCGCCGACGACGCAGCCGTCGCCGCCGATGTCAAGAAAATTCTTGAGAAGGCTCCCGAATACGCCAACAATGACGTCTACAAGTTCCTCCTTAACTCAATCGACCTCACCACCCTCAGCTCCGAAGACTCCGTCTCCAGCGTAGCCAAGTTCACAACCCGCGTCAACGAGTTCGACTCCGACTACCCCGCCTACGGCAACGTCGCCTCCATCTGCGTCTACAGCAACTTCGCCGAAGTCGTCAAAAGCCACCTTGACCTCGATCAGGTCCGCGTATGCGTCGTCGCCGCCGGATTCCCCTCCAGCCAGACCTTCACCGCCGTAAAAGTCGCCGATGTCGCAATGGCCGTCGCCTCCGGCGCCCAGGAAGTCGACGTCGTCCTCAACCTCGGGATGTTCCTCGACGGAAACTATGAAGACCTCTGCGACGAACTCATCGAAATCAAGCACACAGCCAAAGGAGCCCGCGTAAAGGTCATCCTTGAGACCGGCGCCCTCCGCACAGCCGAACGCATCCGCGCCGCCAGCATCCTCGCAATGTGGAGCGAAGCCGATTTCATCAAGACCTCAACAGGCAAAATCTACGACGGCGCCTCCTTGGAAGCCGCCTATGTGATGTGTCAGTGCATCCGCGAATATTACGAACAGACCGGACGCCGCGTCGGCTTCAAGGCCGCCGGCGGAATCCGCACAGCCGCCGATGCCGTCGCCTACTACACTCTCGTCAAGGAAATCCTCGGCGACGAATGGCTCACCCCGGAATATTTCCGAATCGGCGCCAGCTCCCTGGCCAACAAGATCCTCTCCGCCCTCGAAGGCGAGGAAGTCAAATATTTCTGATCCCACACGCCGGCCCGGGCGAGCTGTAAAGCTCCCCCGAGCCGGCTCGCTTTCTAACCTTGAAACGATTCCAAAAAATGAAACGAAACCTCTTCCCCCGCATTCTGGCGCTTCTCGCTCTGGCCGCTTTCATCCTCCCGGCCAAGGCCCGCGCACAGGAAAAGGATTCTGAAGCCCGAAAGAAGGTCGCCACATATGGCATCGCCTTCTACAACCTCGAGAACCTTTTCGACACAATCAACAACAACGGCAAATACGACCTGGAGTTCTCCCCCGCCGGCTCCCATAAATGGGACGGCCATAAGTATCGCTCCAAGCTCAACAACCTCGCATACGCCATTTCCCAGCTCTCCACGCGCGTCACGCCCGACGGCCCCGCCATTATCGGCGTCTCCGAAATCGAGAACGAGTCGGTCATGCAGGACCTTGTCAACGCCGAGCCGATCCGCGAACGCGGCCTCAAGGTGATCCACCATGATTCCCCCGATGTCCGCGGCGTCGACGTCGGCCTCCTCTACAACCCCCGCTTCTTCCGCCCGATGAAGGTCACAAACCATCCCCTCGTGCTCGAAGAACGCCCCTGGTTCAAGACCCGCGACCAGATGTGTGTCGTCGGTCTACTCGGCACGCGTGAAACTGGATACTCCCGCGTGGCCGTCATCGTCAACCACTGGCCCTCGCGCCGCGGAGGCGAGAAGGAAAGCTCCTGGCTCCGCGAGGCCGCAGCGGCCCTCACAAAGTCTATAGCCGATACCCTTTACAAGGAATTCCCCGACATCGGAATCATCGTCATGGGCGACCTCAACGACGACCCCTCCAACAAGTCGGTTTCCCAGACCCTCGGCGCCGTCAAGAAGGCCTCCGATGTCAAGCCCCTCGGATTCTACAACCCCTTCTGGAGCAAACTCGACCAAGGGATCGGGTCATATATCTATCGCGGCGGATGGGACCTCTTCGACCAGATTATCGTCAATTCCAACATTGTAGACGGCAAGTCAGGAGTCAAATTCCTCGACGCCAACGTCGTCAACAAGAAATTCCTCCTCCAGACCGACGGCCAGTATAAGGGCTACCCCCTCCGCACATTCTCCGGCGGCAGCTGGCTCAACGGATATTCCGACCATCTCCCGACCCAGATTTTCGTAACCCAGGAAATCAAGCCTCGGAACAATAATTAACGACTAACCAAACATACCAATATGCGATTCAAACTGACCTTACTGATTGCCCTCGCCGCCGCCATGCCCCTGCTGGCAGCCACAGGCGTTACGGGCACGCTGGTTGACGCGAAGTCCGGCCGCCCCGTGGGCGACGCCAACATTCTGCTCTCCGACCAGGCGATCTATGTCACAAGCGGCGCGGATGGTGTCTTCCAGATCTCCAATGCCGCCCCCGGCAAGGATGTCCTCGAAGTCATAGCCTCCGGTTATGAGGATGCCTTCATCGACATCGACATCCCCGACGGCGTTGTCAAGAACCTCGGGGAAATCCGCCTTACACCCTCCGGCTTCAACACGCCCAAACTCGATTCCGAGAATTTCCTCTTCGACGAGGAGGAACTCCTTGAGGATGACGCCCTCGGCCAGGCCGTCGGAACCATCCAGGGAGCAACGGACGACATCTATTTCCAAGCGGCCAACTATGATTTCTCCATTGTCCGCTTCCGCCTCCGCGGCCTCGATTCCAACTGGACGAAGGGATATGTCAACGGCTTCGAATACAACGACCCCATGCGCGGCCAGTTCAACTATTCGATGTTCGGCGGCATGACCTCCAGCGCATTCCGCAACCGGACTACGGACATCGGCCTCGCCGCATCCTCATTCGGCTTCGGCTCCCTCGGCGGGGCTAACAATTATTCGACCTACGCTTCCGAATATGCCCCCGGCTGGCGCGGAAACCTCTCCTACACCAATTCGAACTATATGCTCCGCGCCATGCTCCAGTATGCCACGGGTCTGAATTCCCACGGCTGGGCCTTCGCCATGTCGATTATCGGCCGCTATGCCCCCGAGGGCGTGATCGAGGGAACGTTCTACAATTCCTTCGGCTACAGCCTCTCGCTCCAGAAGGTCTTCAACAATCAGCATTCGCTCAATATCTCGACCTGGGGAGCCCCCACCCAGCGCGCCACAAACCAGGCAGCTACCCAGGAGGCTTACGACCTCGCCGGCTCCAATCTCTACAACCCCTCCTGGGGATACCTTGACGGAAAGAAGAAGAGCGCCCGTATCGTCGAGTCGTTCGACCCCTCAGTGCTCATCAACTGGCTCTGGAAACCCAAGATGGGCACTTCGCTCAACACCGGCATCGGCTTCCGTTCAAACAACTATTCCAGCTCGGCCCTCCAGTATTACCAGACTCCGGACCCGGCGCCGAACTATTATCAGTATCTCCCCTCCTATTACGCTCCGACCGCCGACCCGATTCTCTACCCCGAAATCTATCAGGAACAGCTCGAGAATCAGCAGGCGCTCGCCGACTGGTGGGGCGGAGACAAGGCACACCGTCAGATCGACTGGGCCAACATCTACCATACGAACTACATGAACTCCCTCCAGTATGACCGCGATCCGGAGCTCATCGGCCAGTCAAGCTATATCCTGGAGAACCGCCACTCCAATTTCAATTCCTGGATGCTCAATTCTTATCTCAACCATCGTTTCAACGACGAGATGACCCTCCAGGCAGGCCTCTCCTTCAATTATACGGACGCCCACTATTACAAGACGGTCCGCGACCTGCTCGGAGGCCAGTATTGGCGCGACATCGACAATTTCTCCGAACGCGATTTCGTCGGCGATGTCAATATCATGCAGAACGACCTCGACAATCCCAACCGCCGCGTCAAGGAGGGCGACACGTTCGGATATGACTACAATATCCGCAATTTCAAGGCCCTCGCCTGGGCACAGTTCCAGTATTCTTCCCGCCATTGGGATGTCAACGCCGGCTTCGAGGCAAGCCTGACCGACTTCATGCGCCATGGCAACATGCGCAACGGGCGCGCCCCCGAAAATTCAAAGGGCAATGGCAAGACCCATGATTTCGAGAACGGAGCAATCAAGGCCGGAGCGACCTACAAACTCAACGGCCGAAACTATTTCACGGCCCATGCCTCAGTCGGAACGCGCGCTCCGCGCCCCAATGACGCCTACGTTTCGCCCCGCACGAAGGATACGGCCGTCGGCGACCTCAAGTCGGAACGCTTCTTCTCCGCCGACCTCTCCTACACCTGGAACTACAACCGCTTCCGCGGATCAGTCACAGGATTCTACACCCGCGTCGGCGGCGGCATGAAACGCCTTGTCTTCTTCGACTACGACCTCTTCTCGTCGATGAACTATTCCCTCGCCGACGTCGAGACCGAGTTCAAGGGAATCGAGCTCGGCATGGAATACAAGATCCTTTCCAACCTCTCCGTTTCCGCCGCAGGGACGTTCTCACGCTATCAGTATAAGAACAACCCGATGGGCACGCGCAGCTACGAGAATGGCTCCGAAGACGACATCACGCGCCAGACCTATCTTAAGAACTATTACGTCGGAGGAACCCCCCAGCAGGTCTATTCCTTCGCCATCAATTACAATATCAAGCAATGGTTCTTCGAAGTCAACGGCCAATGGTTCGGTGACAACTATTTCGAGCTCTCCCCGCTCCGCCACGAGCAGATGCCGGGCCTCTGGAAGCTCTGCCTCTCCGAAGAGGAATATGTCGAGCGCCAGAAGGAAATCACGCGTCAGGACAAGCTAAACAATGCCTGGGTGATGAACCTTTCCATCGGCAAGGTCCTCTATACGAAGTTCGGCTCGGTCAACTTCAACCTCGGTATCAACAACCTCCTCAACAACCGCAATATCCAGACCGGCGGCTGGCAGGAAGGTAAGTTCGACTATACGAACTATAACGTCAACAAGTTCCCCAACAAGATCTATTACGCCCAGGGAATCCGCATCTTCTTCAATGTCGGCATCCGCTTCTGAGCCTTTTCTGATCTTTTTAAATTCTGACTGAAAATGAAAAATATAAAGTTTATCCTTTCGCTGGCGCTGGGGCTTATGCTCGGCCTCGCGTCGTGCGATTCAGAACAGGTGCTCCCCCCCGTGCCGGAGCCTGAAGGAGGCCGCGTCGGCACCGGAACCTGGGACAACCCCATGACCGCCTACCAGGCACGTCTCGGCGTCGTCAACGACGAACTCGCCTATGTCTGGGTGACGGGCTATATCGTCGGCTGCGTGAACGTCGACATCAGCGGAACCCTCAGCGACAATTCCGCGGATTTTACCGTCCCGGCCCCCACGGCCTACAACATGCTCATCGCTCTCGACCCCGACGAAAGGGACTGGGAGAAGTGCGCAACCGTCCAGCTCCCCTCCGGAGCCGTCCGTAACGCCCTCAACCTCGCCGACAACCCCGACAACCAGGGCAAACTCGTTTCCATCCAAGGGACAACCGGCGCAACCTACTGCGGCGCTTACGGAGTAAAGAATGTGATTGCATATAAGTTTGGCGACCAGGGCATCGAAGGCTCCGACATCCCTGCGGTCACGGTCCCCGTCAAGGCCCTCTATTCAGGACTCGCCGAGGACGCTACCGCAATCGACTGGACTTTCGAGAACGTCAACATCCCCGCAGGCCTCGAATCGGTCTGGTCATGGACCGACTATAACGGAAAGCATTATCTCAACGGCTCGGCATTCCGCTACGCCGTCGACGGCATCCTTTCCTACGCCGTCTCCCCCGAGATTACCCTCCCGGCCGATTACACATCGCTCGCCGTCAGCTTCGACCATGCCGCAAGCTTCCAGACTACCCTCCGTGAGCTCTGCGGATTCTCCGTCCGCATCGCCGGCTCCTCCGAATGGACCGACCTTCCGATCCCGACTTGGCCCTCCGCCGGCTCCTGGACCTTCGTCAATTCCGGCAACATCGACATCTCCGCTTACGCCGGGAAGACTATCCAGGTGGCCCTCAAATATGGCGCCTCCACGGCCGGAGCCGATACATGGGAAATCCGAAACCTCAACATCACCGGCACTAATTGATCATCACCATGAAATTTTTCAAGTCTATATATTCTTCCCTTGCCTTGGCAGCCATCGCCTTGCTGCCGGGCTGCCAGGCGCAGATGAATGCCCCGGAGAATGAAACTCCGGTGGCCGACCTCACGCCCAACACGACCCTCGCCGATCTCAAGGCCCTCGCCGTCGAGAACCCCGGCGAACTTTATGTCGCCGATGCCGACGGAAACCTCACCCAGGAGGTCGGCCTTCGCCCCGACGGCTCCCATTACATCATCCATGGCCGAATGGTCTCTTCCGACGCTACCGGCAATATCTACAAGTCGCTCTCGATTCAGGACGAGACTGCCGCGCTGACGTTCTCAGTCAACCAGCGCTGCATTTTCTCCGGCTATCCTCTCGGCCAGGAGATTGTCGTCGACCTGACGGGCCTCTACCTCGGCTATTACAGCGGCCTGATGCAAGTCGGAGCCCCCGGCGAGCCTTATAATGGCGAGGATCAGGTTGACCGTATGCCCTGGGGCCTTTTCCTGAAGCATATCCAGCGCAACGGCCTCCCCAACGATGATTTCGCCCTTATCCGCGAGGGGGAGACCCCTCCCGCCGACAGGGCATATATCATCCTGACCGACCTCACCAACCTCCCCGCCTCCGGAATGGAGCTCTACAATATGCAGAGCCAGCTCGTCGAGTTCCGCAATGTCTATTTCGAAGACGGCGGCAAGGCCACTTATTCCAACTATGAGGAGTCTGTCAACCGCACGCTCCGTGGCGTAAACGGAGGCTCAATCATCGTCCGCAATTCCGGCTATTCCAATTTCTATAACCAGACAATCCCCGAAGGAACCGGCACAGTCCGCGGAATCCTTTCCTATTTCGGGGGAAGCTGGCAGCTCGTGCTCCGCGGCCCCGAGGATGTGATCATCTCCGGCAAGGGCGATGCTTCAGATCCCTTCACGGTTGCCGACATCTGCAACCCGACATTCGAAGGCATCTCCGGCTGGGCCGAGGGTTATATCGTCGGATCGGTGAAGGCCGGCGTCTCCACGGTCACTTCCGCCGACCAGGTCATCTTCGGCAAGGATGCGGAAATGGACAATAACCTCCTGATCGCCGCTTCGGCCGATGAGACCGACTGGACGAAGTGCGCTGTCGTCGAGCTCCCGCAGGCGTCGATTTTCCGTCGCTTTGCAAACCTTGCCGACAACCCCGAAGTCTACAAGCGCAAGCTGACCGTTAACGGTACGATAGGCCACTTCCTCGGCCTTCCCGGCGTGATCGACAATGCCGGAGATGAAAAGTCCTTCTCCATCGAGGGAATCGAAGTCGATCCCAACGCGCCCGTGAAGCCCTCGGTCGAGCCTTCCGGAAGCGGAACTGAGTCCGACCCCTATAACATCGGCGCGATCATGGCCGCAAAGGAGGAGCAGAAGAATGTATGGGTAGTAGGTTATGTGGCCGGATATGTCGCCCAGAACGACTGGACAACTGCCGTCTTCAGCCCCAACGAGACCGCCGGATCGACCAACTATCTCAACAACACCAACGTCATCCTGACCGAAAAATCCGCCGCCACGGCCGATTACACCAACTCCATCCCCGCCACGCTCAAGGCCGGGGTCAAGTCCGTGCTCGGTCTGCAGAAGAACCCCGCGATCTTCGGCAAGCGCGTCCTCATCAAGGGCGACCTCACGAAGGTCTACGACACATGGGGAATCAAGAACATCAGCGAGGTGAAGGAACTCTGACAAGGAGTTCCCTCGCCTGCTCTCCCATCGCTCTCTCCTACCCTTAGACCCCGTCTTAGTTTATGAATAGAGTTATTTTTTCCATTTTGTTCGGCGTCTGCGCTCTGAGTGCGGGCGCCGAATATTCAGCTTCCTATTATTCCCGCATGGACGGGCTTAAGAAGGAGAAGCTGAAGGAGGCCGCCAAGGCCTGCGTGACGTCCCACAGGACGTTGCAGTATTACGATCTGCCCGAATATTGGCAATATTCCGATGTCTACCCGGAGCTGGTCGACGGCGACCGCCGATGGTGGGACATGTATTCCGACGCCATCTATCTCATCCGCCCCGGCGAGAGCGGAAAAGGCAGCTTTTCCCGAAACCGGATGCAGCGCGAGCATGCCGTGCCCAAGTCGTGGTGGAAGAAGAATGGATCGGTTGAATACACTCCGGCATATTCCGACATGTGGAATCTCTACCCTTCCGACGGAGCGGCCAACCAGGCGAAGCTGAATTATCCTTTCGGGCCCACATCGAGCCCGACTTTCGATAACGGCGTGACAAAGGTTGGAGGCGCCATGCGTGGCTATGGCGGAGGATGCGCCAACGTATTCGAGCCCGCCGACCGCTACAAGGGGGATTTCGCCCGCGCGATTTTCTATATGGCAACGGTCTATGACGACATCAACTGGGTCTATCATTATATGTTCCGTCAGGAGGCTTACCCGACGCTCGAGACCTGGGCGTTCAACATGCTCCTCCAGTGGGCCCGGCAGGACCCCGTGAGCCAGAAGGAGATCGACCGTAACAACTATGTCGAGCAGTATCAGGGAAACCGCAACCCCTTCATCGATTTTCCTGAGTTGGCCGAATATATCTGGGGAATGCGGACCTCAGAGACTTTCCGCATTGCCGACCAGGCCAATTCCGAGCCGACGCCGCCGATCACGGGCGACCCCGAGATCACACACCCCGTCACGGGCGAGGCCCTTGATTTCGGGCAGACAGCCGTCGGCCATTCCATCTCACGCGCCCTCCAGATTTCGGGCCATAACCTCACGAGCCCCCTATCCGTGCGACTGTCAGGCACGGACAAGGCTTATTTTATCCCCGAGACCACTTCCATCCCGGCCTCGACGATGAACGCCTCCGGAGGCTATCTGCTGAATATCACCTACCTGCCCGATGCTGTCGGCAGCCACTCAGCGCGCCTGATCCTCTATGACGGAGGCATCGAGGGAAGCATTGCCGTCGATCTCCGGGCCGAGGCTCTCCCTGTCCCCGACATGAAGATCATTCACGCCCTCCCCGCGAAGGGTCTGACCGATTCCGGCTACACTGCCTGCTGGGAGGCCCCCTCCGGGATAGCCGACTACTATACGCTCCATCGCGTCCGATATGTAGACGGCAACGAGGAGACCGACACCTACGAAACCGGTTTCACTGAATTCACCATCACCGACCGCGACCCCTCGATATCAGAATCCTACACGGTCACCTACACACGACTGGGCCTGACATCGCCCGAATCGAACACGATTTACATTGCCGCCTCCGGTCTGCAGGGCATAGAGGATGCGGCTCCCTTGCGGGTATTTGTCGAAGAAGGGGGCATAAGGGTGAAGCGAGGAGAAGGGGAATCGGGAAGACTTCGGATCTACGACGCCACGGGCATCCTGCTATATGAAAACGAAGACACTCCGGACGGCGAACTGATCCCGCTCCCCCCGGGCATCTACATCTGCCTCCCGGGCGCCAGCCGCCCCCACCGCCTCCTCCTCTCCAACCCCCAATAACCCCGCCGCCAACCCCCAGGTTAAGCCCTTCCGGCTTCCCCAACCGGACCAAACAAAAAGCTCCCCGCCGAGAAAACCCGGCGGGGAGCTGCTTTATTATCTGAGGACTGTTTACCTCACTATCACCTTGACCGATCCACGGGCCGTCAGGACCACATATACGCCCGGAGCAACCGCGACACGCTCACAGTCCGAAGCCGCGCCGGAATATACCAGCTCGCCACCAACACTGCTCACCGTGACCCTCTCGCCACCGAAGCCCTCAAGCAGAATCTCGCCGCGGCCCACAATCACCTTGCCGCCGGCCAAAACATCTGTCATGCCCAATGGAGCAACCGTCACAAGATTCGACCGAACGCCGCGTGCACCATCCGTCAGAACTGGCACAACATAGTAGACATAGCTCTCCGTCGCTACAGCCGTCGAATCAACATATCGGCAGTCAGTAGCCTCGCCGATAAGGGTCGGCTCCTCGCCGCCACGATACACCTCATAACGATCCACCGTCGCCATATTCGCCGGATTGAACCGCAATGCATCTATCATGACGCCAAACTTGTCTTCCGATACATAATGGATCGCAAACCGTTTCCCATTCTCCGGAAGCACGAACTCACGGTGTTCCCAGCCTCCTTCATAAATCGCAATCAGCTCCAGAGTCTGGAAATCATCAGGATTCTCAGACCCCTCCGAATAGCATACCTCAATCACTTCGGCGCCATACTGCAGCGACAGCGGCAAGACATCGAACGAGAACGAAGTCCCCGGCACACACTCCGGCGAAATCAACCAATCGTCGGCCGGAGTCACCTCCCCCGTCTCCGGATCGCGGGCCGGACAGAATGCCAGCAAGACCTGATCGCCGTCCGGAGCCGTCACCTTGCTGCCCAAGATCCGGTTCAGCTCGCTGATACTGATTACATTGAACGCGCCCGCCTTATAGGCGATGTTCGAAAGGAGCGGCAGATCCCCGCAGTTCTCCCAGAAATAGGTTTCCTTCCCATCCCGGTCGAGATTGATGAACTCCCCTATCTTGTCGGAGCTTATCTCAAACGGCGTCTCATCCTCGAACGACTCGAAGCCCGGGTCATACTCCGCCGGACTCCAGGAAAGCTCCACAGCCTTCCCCTCCGAGTCCCACGCGCCCGAAAGATCGCCGACAAATACGGCATCCCCCGCCTTGACCGTAATATATAAAGACGCCTTGTCATTGCTCTTGTCATCGTCCGTTCCCGCAAGAACGAAATTAAGGCAGCATTCGCCGATCATGTCGGGCGTAGCCTGGAATGAGAACGTCAATTCCTGTTGCTGACCCGGCTCCATTGGAGTGTAGTTGTCGTTTGTCTGCTCCCAGAGAGTCTTGCCCCCCTTGTTGACAAGGCTCAACGTTCCTCCCCGGTAGGCAGCCGCATTGGTCCCGGCGTTCTCCACCGTCACGCCCACATCGACATTACGGCCCACGGCCACGCTCGCAGGAGCGCGAAGTTCAGCCACGGCAATATCCTCTGCCTGACGCGAACGGAGAGTATATCCGTCAAGGACAAACATCTGCTTCTCATCGGAGAAAAGGACCTCCATCCGGAACGTCACCCACGGCAGACCCTCCAATTCATCCGGAAGGGGCACCATAAACGACTGGTAGCCCTCCTCCGCATTCTCGTCCGAAAGACGGAACACTTCCATCTCCTCCGCTCCATAGCCGGAGGCATAGATGATCACATCCTCCGTCTGTCCGCAATAGAGGGTGAAGTCGAGGGCCATGTTCTCTATGCCGGAAGCCTTGAATTTCGGGAACGTAATCATCCCTTCAGCCGCGCCTGCAGACGCGCCTACAAGGGCCATGCCCTTCGACGGGGCTTCCGCAATGCCGAAAAGAAGGTCGGGATAATCGATATCCCAGGCAGTATAGCCGGAGATCTTATCGACCGCCACAGGGCCGTAGTCGGCATTGTGGTCGGCAAAGGTCTCCTTTACCGGGGTCATATAAAGTTCGCCGGGGCTGACCGAGACAGGATAGAAAATCGGGGCCAGGCCGACATTGTTTTCGGCCACGATGCCGAACATCACGACTTGCTGGGGCGTCCCGGCAGGGACGCTAATCTGGTATTCGAATACGTCCGTGCCGAGCTCCGCGCCCTGGACCCAACCGATTGCCGTCTGCTGGCAGAGGTAATAGACAATCCCTTCGCGGTCAATATAACCGCCGTTGCCCCCTTCCACGGGAGCCTCCCAGCTGACCTTCACCGAATAGTTGTCGGCCGAATAGTCGAGCCTGACATTCGTGATCGCCGCCGGGACATCCATTCCCGTGAACAGCGAAACGACATCCGCAGCCCCGAGAATCTCGCCAAGCGAGCACTGGACGCTGATCTCGTTCATTCCCTGGACCGTCTTCAACGTTAGGCTGACCCTCTCCCCGGGACGCCCAGACACGGTTGCCGTCGCTGCTTGCGATTTGGCGGTCAACGTTATCTCGCTGTCGGCAGGAATCGAAGCGCCATCTATGGTAGCTGTCGGGAGAGTGGCCGTCAACGTGGCTTTCAACTCGCCCTTTTCTCCGGCGACTGCCTTGACATCGGAAGGATAGGCCGGACCGGCACCTCGGATCCCCGTGTTCTCAATCCGGAATTCGTTGCAGTATAGATAATATCGGTTCGCATCCGAAATTGCGTGGACCCCGATATAATAGACGCCCGGCTCTTCGACGCGGAAGAATCCCTCCATCGTCTCGGGCATGATGTTTTCAAGCAACGTCGCTTCGATCACTTGCTCCGTCATCGCCTCCGCTTCCGGAGCGCGCCCGATCTTCACTTCCAGACGCTCGTGCAAATATTGGCTCCAACAGAATGCCAGCATCGAGAAGCGATGGAAGTCGCCGGCAGATTCGATATTGACCGGAGGGAGGAAGAGCCAGTCGTCGGCAGCCGATTCGCTGCTGACCCCATAGCGGAAACGGCATGGCTCCCCTTCGATGAATTTCCAGCTTGCTCCGTCGCCGTTCTCATCCGTGATTGTGAAGAGTCCGGCCTGAGCCTCTGTCGGCGCGAAATAGGCCGGAACAGTGTAGGCCTCACCGACCTTGATCGAATCGGACCTCCCCGGCTCAGATTCCTTGCCCGCGAATGAGGCTGTGACTTCGGCCACATATTCTTCCAGTTCCCCGTCGCCGGTCAGGCCCGTCGGGCAGGAGGTTGCCGTGATGCCGGAGGCAAGCAAGGTTCCGTTGAGCGTGACGGTATAGGTGATGGCCGAGGGGTCGACATAGCCGCCATGCACGCCGGTTGTAACCGCCTCCCAGGTGATTTCCGTCTCTGTCAGCGTCACATTCTGAGGCGCCAACGGAGTGTCATTGCCGACATAGCGGGTCTCGAAGGCCGGGACGCTTTCCGTCCCATTCTTAGACGCCACGATCGAGAATGAATGGAGCCCTTCCGTGACGCTTACGGGAATCCTCACTTCCGCGCCGGCTGCCGCCGTGCCGGAGGCAATCTCCTCGCGGTCGCAGGAGAGCGCATAGCTCAACGAGCCGGAAAGAGGCTGCCCGTCGGCCGTGGTCGAAGGCAACGTGACGACGACATCGCCGCTCAGGGAGCCACCGTCGAATTCAAAGCCGTCGAACCGGACCATACCCGGCGCCCCTTCCTCGCGCGCACTGCTCGCCGTGGTCGCAAAGGCCGTGAATTCCGCATAGTCGGCAAGGTCGCAGACCTCTGTCACGCTCCCGCTTTCGGAGACGGCAACGATTTTCGACCAGTCGTAGGAATTCGGGTTCCAAAGATAGGCCTCATGCGCAGGGCTCCAGCAGATTCCGCCGGCGAAGTCGGTCATGTAGTCAATCTTGACCTGCTTATAGACCGACCCGTCCAGACGGTCGTAATAGACAAGATGATTCTCATATTCTTCATCCTGATAGACGCCTACGATTTCTCCCGTGTCCTGGTTGATGGTCATGGACGAAGCGGGTTCGGTGACGCCTAAATGGGTGAACTGATGGGTTTCCCAGTCATAGCGGGTGAGGACGGCGTCATAGTCGTCGTTGACGGTCAGCCCGTAGAATGCCTTCTCATTGGCGTCATAGGCGCAAGAAATCATTACGCAATCATCCTGCGCGGGGAGCGAGAGTTCATAGGAGGATAGTTCGGCGCCTGTCGCGGCGTCATAGGCCTTGAAGTAGAAGCCGGTGACCGTGGTCCATGTCGATTCCATTCCGGCGACATATATTACGCCGTCGGAGACCCCCATCCCGTTGACAACATACTCAAAGGGGGCGATATTCTCATAGCTTCCCGAGGATAGGTTGACGCTGCAGAGGCCGAGTTTGTCGAGCGATTCGTCTTCATAATAACAGAGCGCGCCATAGAGCTCGCCGCCGACCGCTTCAGCAAAGGCAGGTTTGCGGGCGGAGGTTTGGGCTGAGACCAGCGGCTTGGCTGTGTGGCCAGGCGCATGAATGCCTCTCGCCGATTTCTTACTTCGGATATTCTGGCGCAGCAGGGCCGGAGAAATCCTCCTCTCCTTCTGCAGTTCTGCCGCGGTCCCGGCGGCCTCCCTTGGGGGAATTCTGAAATCCGCGGTGGCGGCGCCCACGCAGGTAAGCCCGGCAAGTGCGGAGAGACATAGAGCGGAAATTTTTTTCATAATGTTAAGATTAATCGTTAATTCCGCTCAAAAATACTGAATCCCCCGAACAATTCCAAATCCCCCTACATATCCTCTCCGACCCTGGCGCAATTTCCGGGATTTTTTGTATTTTTGCACGAATTTTTATCCCAACTATGACACCTCACCGTTACCACTTCCCCTTATTCTGCCTTTTCTCCCCTCTCTTCCTGCTTCTTATGCTCCTCCCCTCCTGCGGACACCGCGACCCGTTCGTCAAACTCGCCCGCGATAAGGAAGCATCCCCCACCGAACTTTCAGCGTCCGATTCCCCGGCCGCCACCCAACCCCAATCCGAAATCCCGGCCTCTACCCTGCCGCAACCCGCAACTGAAAAAAACTCAGAAGCCAGCGAAGCTGAAAACCGGAAAACCGCCTCCCCTTCACGCCCGGGCCGTATCCACATTAACAACATCGGCCGCCTCCGCGACATTTTCAACGACTCCAACAAATATCAATACGCATTCGCCGAACGAATCGGAATCGCCCCCATGACCGGAGTCCATGACGCATACCATACGCGCCGCCCCATCGTCAAAATCCAAAGCAACGACCTCTACACCATCGACTCCCTCACCCACTCCATGCCCTTCCTCGTCCCTGAAGCCGCCCGACTCCTCACCGACATCGGCCGCGGGTTCCGGGACTCCCTCAAATCCCGAGGAGCCAAAGGCTACCGCATACGCGTCACCAGCCTGCTTCGCACCCCACACACCGTCAAACGCCTCCGCCGGGTCAACCGCAACGCCACCGACTCGTCGACCCACCAGTTCGGAACCACCTTCGACATCTCCTACGCCCGGTTCGACTGCTTCGACTCCACACGCGTCATCCCCCAGGAAGACCTCAAGAACCTCCTCGCCGAAGTCCTCCTCGACCTCCGCAACAAAGAACGATGCATGGTCAAATTCGAACGCAAAAGCCCCTGCTTCCACATCACGGCAACCGGCAAATGACCCCTCGCATCGCCGCCACCAAAATAATTCCGCTCCCTCACTCCCAAAACGAACTTTTTACCCCTCTCCGCGCGTTATAATATCAAAGAATAGCTATTACGAGCCGGATTCCGGCTTTTATACTTGAAATCAACTAAAATTAGATATAGAAAAATTATGGAAAATATGGATAAACTGAGCTACGCCTGGGGTCTCGCCATGGGCCGTCAGCTTCAGGGAATGGGCGTCAAGGAACTCAATTCCGAAGAATTCAAGGATGGAGTCAAGGTCGCTTTCGATGGCGGAACTCCCAAAATCCCCGTCGAAGAAGCCCAGAAACTTATCAATGATTATCTGACCGATCTCCAGAAGAAGGCTGAGGCCGCTGCCCGCGAAGCCGGAGAGGCTTTCCTTGCTGAAAACAAGAAGAATGCCGATGTCAAGGAGACTGCTTCCGGCCTCCAGTATGTAGTCGTCAAGGAAGGCGAAGGCGCCCAGCCGACAGCCGAGGACGAAGTGACCGTCCACTACACAGGCAAACTCATCGACGGCACCGTCTTCGACTCCTCCGTCAACCGAGGCGAACCCGCAACATTCCCCCTCAACCGCGTCATCCCCGGATGGACCGAAGGCGTGCAGCTCATGAAGGAAGGCGCAAAATATACTTTCTTCATCCCCTCTGACCTCGCTTATGGTCCCCAGGGTATTCCTAACGCAATCCCCCCTCACTCGACCCTTATCTTCGAAGTCGAGCTGATCAAGGTTGTCAAAAAATAAACCCTGACAAAGAAATAAGACTCAAACAAGTCCAAATCTGAGAATTTGATGAAAATATTGAAATCTTTTGCGCTTGGCGCCCTCGCCGTCGCTTTTGCGACAGGCCTGGGTGCCTGCGCGTCTAAGTCCGCCTCCGATAAGGCCGACTCTGACTCCGTTGTCGTCAACGACGAGCCCGCTCCGGCTCCCGTTGATTCCCTCGCGGCTATCTTCGCCGACCCCGCCCGCAAAAGCGATGTCGCAACCGATTCGACCTATGCCGTCACAGAATCCGGCCTGCGCTACATCATCACCAAACAGGGCACAGGCAAAGCTCCCATCGCCACAGACATCGTAACCGTCCACTACACAGGACGGCTCACCGACGGAACCGTCTTCGACTCCTCCGTCTCCCGCGGCGAACCGGCTGCTTTCCCCCTCAACCGCGTCATCCCCGGCTGGACCGAAGGCCTCCAGCTCATGAAAGAAGGCGGCGAGGCAATCTTCTACATCCCCTCCGCCCTCGGTTACGGTCCGGCCGGCGCCCCCCCGGTTATCCCCCCGAACGCTGACCTGATCTTTGAAGTCAGCCTCATCAAAATCGGAGAATGATCCCCTTTATGAAAAGAATTTCCCTTGCGAGAATCGCCGCGGCTGCCGCCGCGACGATTCTTCTGTGCCCGGCCCTCTGCTCTTGCGAGGGCCGAACGGCTAAGAACATGACCCCCTCCGGCGAAACCGTCGAGGTCGTCATTGCCCCCGTCTCCGACCCGGATTCGGCCGAGCAGATTTCCAACGATATCGCCGATTCCCTGCGCAATTCCCTCTAACCTTTCCCACCTTCAACCAAACATCCCATACGATTCCGTCATGAACCGTTTTTCTTTACGCATCCTCCCGGCCATCGCCCTGCTTGCCCTCGCTTTCAGCTTCTCTTCCTGCAAGCAGGAGGTTTCCGATGATGTCAAGACCAAGGAGGAACTCCTTTCCTCCAACGAGCCGACCGACTCCATTCTCTATTTCCTCGGCCAAATCCGCGCCTATCAATACTGGAAGCGCACTGACTCCGACTCAACCCTCCGCTCCGACGACCAGCGAGAGAAGTTCCTCAAAGGCGTCCGTGACGGCCTGAATATGGTCCAGGAAGATGACCCGACCTACAACTATGGCCTGCGCCTCGGCATCCGCGTAGCCGAACAGATCTATCAACTTGAGGACGACTACGACGTGCAGCTCCACCGTAAGCAATTCTTCTCAAGCCTCCAGAATGGACTGTATACGAACGAGCCGATCAATCCCCTCGCCATGCAGGCGGCATACTATCAGGTGCTCCACGGAATGGAAGCCAACCATTCCAAGGCCGAATCCGAAAGGACTTTCCGCTCGATCATGGGAGTCGCCGAGGAATATGACCTCAAGCAGGTCCGCACCGGCCTCTGGTGGCGCGAAGTCAAACCGGGCCATGGCCCCAATATCCGTCCCGGCGACCGCATCACGATCGAAATCGACTACACCCGGACCGACGGCGAAAGCCTCGGAATGCCCTCTCCCGAAATCCAGATTGTCGGCCGCGGAAGCATGCCCCAGGTCCTTACCGACGCATATTGCCTCCTGCGCGACGGCAGCTCCGCGATATTCGCAACTTCCTCCCAGCTCGTGTTCGGAACCCGCGGAGACCTCATCGGCCTTCGCCCAACAAACATTATCCTCATTCATGTCACAGTCCAGCGGGTCGAACACGACTCGAATCCCTCGACCCCGGATTTCGACGACCCGGACCCAAAGACTGTGGAACACACTGATTCTACCCTGATCCTCTGACCCCATGATGCTTAAATCAGTAAAAGCCAAGAAAAACCTCGGCCAGCATTTCCTGCGCGATGAGCATATCGCCGCCCGCATAGCCGACACCATCTCTCCCGCTGCCCTCCCCGCCGGCCATCCCGCCGAGTGGGACACGATGCCGATCCTTGAGGTCGGCCCCGGTATGGGCGTCCTGACCAAATATCTCATGGACACCAGCCGCCCGCTCCGCTGCATCGAGCTCGACACGGAGTCGGTCGAATTCCTCGCCCGCCTTTACCCTAAGCTCGACGTGACCGAGGCCGATTTCCTCCGCCTCGATCTCGACTCCCTTTTCGACTCCCCTTTCGCCCTGATCGGGAATTATCCCTACAATATCTCCTCCCAGATTTTCTTCAAGGTCCTTGATTACCGGGAGAAGATTCCCGTCGTTGCCGGAATGCTTCAGAAGGAGGTTGCCGAACGGATCTGCTCCGGCCCCGGCTCGAAGGTCTATGGAATCCTCTCGGTCCTGCTCCAGATGTGGTATGACTGCGAGTATCTGTTCAATGTTGAGCCGGGCGTGTTCATGCCGCCGCCGAAGGTGACGAGCGGCGTGCTGCGCCTGACACGCAACTCCCGCGTCGACGCCGGCTGCGACGAGCGCCTCTTCAAGCGCGTCGTCAAGACCGCTTTCGGCCAGCGCCGAAAGACGCTGCGCAATTCCCTCGCCTCCCTCATGCCTCCCGGCTCCCCGGCCCTGGAGTCGCCCCTGATGTCGCTTCGCCCGGAACGCCTCGGAGTCGAGGATTTTATTTCCCTTACTAACCTTGTGGCCCAAGGCCTGGGGAAGACCCCGGCTTTTAATGCGTAATTATCTGACATGAAAAAAGCCCTCATAACCGGAATAACCGGCCAGGATGGCAGCTTTCTGGCCGAGTTCCTCCTCGACAAAGGATATGACGTCCATGGAGTCATCCGACGATCTTCGGTCGATTTCCGCGAACGTATTGCCCATCTCGAAGGACATTCCAATTTCCATCTCCATTATGCCGACCTCTCGGATTCGATGTCGATCATGCAGGTGGTCTCCAAGGTGCGCCCCGATGAGGTCTATAACCTCGCTGCTCAGAGCCACGTCCAAGTCTCTTTCGATTCTCCGGAATATACGGCCAATATCGATGCCGTCGGAGTCTTGCGCCTTCTGGAGGCCATCCGCCTCTGCGGCCTGACCGATACTTGCCGCTTCTACCAGGCCTCCACCTCCGAGCTCTACGGCAAAGTCGAGGAAGTCCCCCAGAGCGAGACAACCCCTTTCCATCCCTACAGCCCCTACGCCGTGGCCAAGCTTTACGGCTTCTGGATAGTCAAGGAATATCGCGAGGCTTACGGAATGTTCGCCTGCTCAGGCATCCTCTTCAACCATGAGTCGGAACGCCGCGGAGAGACATTCGTGACCCGCAAAATAACCCTCGCGGCCGCCCGTATCGCCCAAGGAAAACAGGAAAAACTCCTCCTTGGAAACCTTTCCTCGCTCCGCGACTGGGGGTATGCCCCGGACTATGTGGAATGTATGTGGCTTATCCTACAGCAGCCGGAGCCCGATGATTATGTCATCGCCACCGGCGAGCAGCATTCCGTCCGCGAATTTGCCGAACTCGCCTTCCGCCGTGTCGGCATCAACCTCCGCTGGGAGGGGGAAGGGAAGAATGAGAAGGGAATCGACTCCGCCACGGGCAAAACCATCATCGAGGTATCCCCTGATTTCTACCGCCCAACCGATGTCGTTAACCTCCTCGGCAACCCCGAGAAGGCTCGCCGCGAACTGGGCTGGAACCCGACCAAGACCTCTTTCGAACAGCTCGTCAACACGATGGTTGATTCCGACATGAAGAAAGTCGCTGTCGAACGCGCCGGGGAACAGGTCAAGACTAACCTCGCCGAATACCTTGAAAAAGGAATTGTCAAATAAGATCCTTTATAGCTTCTTAATTCAAGTTATAGCTTCTTAATTCAAGCTGGATATGAATATTCTCGTCACGGGTGGAGCGGGATTCATCGGCTCCCATCTGGTCCGCCGTCTGGTCACGCGCTATCCCGATTACAAGATTGTCAACGTCGATAAGCTGACTTACGCAGGGAATCCCGATAATCTACGCGATGTCGAGGGTCGCCCCAATTATGAGTTCATCCGCGCCGACATCTGCGACCTGGAGCGGATGACATCAATCATCCGCTCGCATGCAATCGATGCGATTGTCCATCTCGCCGCCGAGAGCCATGTCGACCGCTCGATCAGCGATCCGTTCACATTCGCCCGGACCAACGTCATGGGCACTCTCTCCCTCCTTCAGGCCGCCCGGACCGTCTGGGAGGAGTCGCCGGAGGGTTACAATGGAAAAATCTTCTATCACATCTCGACCGACGAAGTCTACGGAGCCCTCCCGATTTCCCATCCGGAGGGAATGGAGCCCCCATTCACCTCCACGGCCTCCGCTCGAAGCCATGTCGCCTATGGCGAGGAGTTCTTCACCGAGTCTACCCCCTATTCCCCCCATTCCCCATATTCCGCATCGAAAGCCGCAAGCGACCATTTCGTCCGCGCTTATCACGATACGTACGGACTCCCCGCAATCGTGACAAATTGCTCCAACAATTACGGGCCGTTCCAGTTTCCGGAAAAACTTATCCCCCTTTTCATCGACAATATTATCAACGGCCGGCCCCTTCCCGTCTACGGAAAGGGTGAGAATGTCCGCGACTGGCTTTTCGTCGAGGACCACGCCGCAGCCATCGACACCATCCTGCACCGCGGACACCCGGGCGACACTTACAATATCGGAGGCTTCAACGAATGGAAGAATATCGACCTTGTGAAGCTACTCATAGAGATTGTCGACCGCAAGCTCGGCAATCCTCCCGGCCAAAGCCTTGGGCTCATAACGTATGTCACGGATCGCAAAGGCCATGACCTGCGATATGCCATCAACTCCACAAAACTCCGCGATGAGCTCGGATGGGAACCCTCCCTCAGCTTTGAGCAGGGGCTCGAACGGACCGTCGAATGGTATCTCTCCAACCGCCCCTGGCTCGACAGGATTGCCTCCGGGGAATACCGCGGCGACCAATCCGAAGGCTGACCACGCGACTCCCGGCGGCGATTCGACTCCCCCGGCATTCACATACAGAAAAAGGTCGACTCACGTCGACCTTAATTCTTCACTAAAACAACAATAACAACTTTTTCAGAACGCTTATATATTGGTAATCTTGCTATTACCTATGTGTGCTTTTCATAGTTCGGCTGACCTTAGGGCTTCTTTGCTGCCGTTCTTGTCAGCTTTCGATAGTATAACGACGCGCGGCAAAAGATGGTTCAGCTTCCAAAAAAATTTTTTCAAATATTTCTTCCTTTCCAATCCCGCAACCTAAGACCCCGTCTCAGTTTTTATCAATGAAAGAACTCATTAACAAGTATATATGGATTGTTGACACGCTTAACAGATATGGCCGGCTGACACGCGCGGAAATCAACGACCTCTGGATTCGCTCCGCAAATTCCGACGGGCAGCCTATCCCGGCACGCACTTTCTATCATTACCGCCGCGCCATCGAGGAGAATTTCCATATCGACATCCTTTGCGATTCCACCGGCCACTATCATCTCGACGGCGATGTCAAGCCCGAGCTGAAGAAGGTCACCGACTGGCTCCTCGAATCGACTGCCGTAAACAACGCGATGAACTCAGCTTCCCTCCCGACCGACCGCGTCGCTGTCGAGGATGTTCCCTCCGCCCGCGAGTTCCTCCCCCTCGTCCTGACCGCAATCTCCGACAAGAAGAAGGTCGAGTTCACATACGCCGGATTCTCCCGCTCGCGCCCCGAAACAGGCATTGTCTTCAGGCCTTATTTCGTCAAACGCTACAAGCAGCGATGGTATATGGTTGGGCTGCGCGAGAAAAGCTCCGACATCCGGACCTACGCCCTCGACCGCGTCAAGCAGCTCAACATCCTCAACGAGACTTTCGACATGCCCGGGATTACGCCGGGAGAGTATTTCGCCGACCTGATCGGAATCACATTCTCCCGCGCCGAGACCCGGACAGTCAAGATAATGGCCTCCCCCGTCCAGGCCAAATATTTCCGCGCCCTCCCCTTCCATTCCTCGCAGGAGGAGAGCGTCGGGGATTCATATTCCCTTTTCACTTTCCGCCTAAAGCTCAACTACGAGCTCGTCCATGAGCTTCTCTCCTACGGAGATTCAATTAAGGTCCTCGAACCGCGCGAGCTTATCCTGATGATGCGCGAGCAACTCGAATCGACGCTTCACCTCTATGATGACCCCGACAGTATCCCCGGGGCCTCCAACTCTCAACAATCCCCCCCGAATTCACGTTAATTTATATGGACGCGACAGACAGTCGGTCATCTAAACGACATTCCAATGGCAGATTCCAATTTTATAGATTATGTGAAAATCCTTTGCCGGAGCGGCAAGGGAGGCGCTGGCTCGCGTCATTACCATAGAGCGAAATATATCCCCAAGGGAGGTCCTGACGGCGGCGACGGCGGCCGCGGAGGACATATCATACTCCGGGGCAACCGACACCTCTGGACCCTCCTCCCCCTCCGCTATCAACGTCATATTTTCGCCACTGACGGCGAAAGCGGCGGGGCCGGTCGCTCCCACGGCAAAGATGGCGAAGACCGAATCATCGAGGTCCCCGTCGGCACGGCCGTGTTCGACGCCGATTCCGGCGAGTTCCTCTGTGAAATCACAGAAGACGGTCAGGAAATCTACCTCCTCCGCGGAGGAAAGGGTGGCCTCGGGAATGTCCATTTCGCGACATCCACAAACCGCGCACCGCGTTATGCCCAGCCCGGCCAGCCGGCAATCGAGAAGGCCGTAGTCCTGGAGCTGAAACTCCTCGGCGATGTCGGTCTCGTCGGTTTCCCGAATGCCGGAAAGTCAACCCTTCTCTCCGCTATTTCGGCCGCCAAGCCTAAGATTGCCGACTATCCTTTCACTACTATGGAGCCCAGCCTCGGAATTGTCGAATACCGTGGCGACCGCTCTTTCGTTATGGCCGACATCCCCGGAATCATTGAGGGAGCAAGCGAAGGAAAGGGCCTCGGACTCCGCTTCCTCCGCCATATTGAGCGCAACGCCGTGCTCCTTTTCATGATCCCCGCTGACGCCGACGATATTTCTGCTGCCTATGAGATCCTCCTCCGCGAGGTCAGCGAGTTCAATCCCGAGCTTGCCGACAAGAGCCGCGTGCTTGCGATCTCTAAGTCAGACATGCTCGACGACGAGCTCCGCGATGAAATTGCCGCCACGCTTCCCAAAGATATTCCCACGGTGTTCATTTCCGCCGTGACCGGACAGGGCCTCACGGAATTGAAAGACCTCCTCTGGCGCGAAATCAATTCCGAAGAGAACAAGAACAACTATACGATCACTCACCGTCCCCTTGACCGTCGCCACCGCGTCGAAGAGGAAGATAATTTCATCTTCGACCAGGAACCCCTTCCTGACGACCGCGACGAACTTCTTTCCGACGAGGACTGGGAAGATGAGTTCTGGGACGAGGAGTCTTCAGTCAACAATTGATTTCCCGATTGATCGATAATTATGCAGAGAATCGACCTTGATGAGATCATCCGCTCCCGCATCGGGGGCAAGAAAGCCAGGTTTATCCCCCGGTTCCTGACCGCTTCGCTCGAACGCCTGATCCGTCAGGACGACCTCAACGCGGCTCTCGAAGCCACATATCCCTCCGAGGGAACAGCTTTCGCCAAGGCAATCTTCAATCATTTTGATATCGGGATTGATGTCGAGGGAGAGGAGAATATCCCCGCCGGGGGACGCTTCATCTTCGCGTCTAACCATCCTCTCGGAGGGCTTGACGGAATAGGCCTCATCAAGGTCCTGGGAGGCCGCTATGGCGACGAGGGGCTGCGGGTCATGGTCAACGATATGCTGATGAACGTAAGCCCGCTGAAGCGCGTCTTTCTCCCGATCAATAAGTTCGGCAAGCAGGGACGCGAGGCTGTCCGCGCCTTCGGAGAGGCCATGGCTTCCGATATGCAGATTGTCATGTTCCCCGCCGGGCTCGTATCCCGTCTGGGCGACGATGGCAACATTGCCGACCTCGAATGGCAGAAGTCGGTAGTCGCCAAGGCGATCGAATCCCGCCGCGACATTATCCCGGTCCGGTTCATCGGGGAGAACCGTCCCCGCTTCTATAAGCTGGCACGTCTCCGGAAGAAACTCGGCCTGAAGTTCAACATCGAGCAGACCCTGCTCCCGGCCGAACTCGTAGAAGCCCGCGGGAAACGTTTCCGCGTCATATTCGGCAAGCCCATCTCCTGGAAATCGCTCCGCGACTTCCCCGGCTCCCAGCGCGAAGCCGCCGCCCAGCTCCGCGCAGCAGTCTATAACCTCCGTTGATAAGCCCAAGCGAACCCTTTCTGATCAACCCTCTCCCTCAGTAGGGACGCGATAAATCGCGTCCTTGGGCCCAAAGGGCCCAACCTTTTTGATCAAGCCCCAAGCTTCAGCGCAGGGGTAAGCAAAAGAATCGCAAATTGCAGTTGCAATTTGCGATTCTTTTGCTTAAGCGTCGATGTTGGCGTAGGTTGCGTGAGATTCGATGAAGTCTCGCCGAGGGGCGACATCCTCGCCCATCAGGACGTTGAAGGTCCGGTCGGCTTCCGCGGCGTTAAGCAGGTCTACTCGCTTCAGCATCCGGTTGTCCGGATCCATCGTCGTTTCCCAGAGCTGCGAGGGATCCATCTCTCCAAGACCTTTGTAGCGCTGGAGCTCCAGACGGTTACGGTCGCCGCCGCAACGCTCATCTACGAAACGCTGCACCTGTTGGTCGTTCCATGCATACTCCTCAATCTTGTTCTTCCCCTTGGTCGTGCATTTGTATAACGGCGGGGTCGCGATGTAAAGATAGCCGTTGTCGATTATCGGACGCATCCGGCGGTAGAAGAATGTCATCAGCAGCGTCGCGATATGCGCTCCGTCGACATCGGCATCGGTCATGATGACAATCTTGTTGTAGCGGAGCTTCGACATGTTCGGCGCCTTGGAGTCTTCCTCCGTGCCGATCGTGACGCCTAAGGCTTTATAAATATTGACAATCTCGTCCGAGGCGAGGATCTTATGGTCCATCGCTTTCTCAACGTTCAGAATCTTTCCCTTCAGCGGCAGGATGGCCTGGAAGAAGGGATTTCGTCCCTGCTTGGCCGAGCCGCCTGCAGAGTCTCCCTCGACAAGGAACAGCTCGCATTCAGCCGGATCCTTGCTCTTGCAGGGCGCCAGCTTGCCCGGAAGGCCCGCGCCGGAGAAGGAGGATTTGTTCTGGACGCGCATACGCGCGTTGTAGGCCGCATGACGTGCCTGGGCCGCAAGCACAACCTTGTCGACTATCGCCTTCGCCTGCTTCGGATGCTCCTCAAGATAGTTACGCAACGCCTCGCTGACTGCCGTCTGGACGACGCCCATCACCTCGTTGTTGCCCAATTTTGTCTTCGTCTGGCCCTCGAACTGCGGCTCAGCTACCTTCACCGACACCACCGCCGTCAACCCGTCGCGGAAGTCCTCTTTCGAGAGCTCGATCTTGAGCTTTTCAAGCATCTTGTTGTCTTCGGCATATTTCTTCAGCGTGGCGGTCAGCCCGCGACGGAAACCGGTCAGATGCGTGCCCCCCTCGATCGTGTTGATGTTGTTGACGTAGGAGTAGATGTTCTCGTTGAAGTCCGTGTTGTAGGTCATCGCTACCTCAATCGGGACATTGTTGCGTTCCGTCTTGAGGCTGATGATGTCCTGGATCAGCGGCTCTTTCCCTTCATCGATATATTTTACAAACTCTGCCAGACCCTCGGCGCTGTAGAATGTATCCTGACGCGGATTCCCTTCCTCGTCAAGGACGCGCATATCGGTCAGTTTCAAGGTAATGCCCGCATTCAGGAATGCGAGGTCACGCAGACGGTTGGCCAGCGTCTCATAGTCGTAGACGGTCTCGGAAAAAATCGATGCGTCCGGATGGAATTCGATTGTCGTCCCCGTATGGTCGGTTTCGCCGATGACGCAAAGTTCCGATGTCGGCTTGCCGTAGGCATATTCTTGCATGTGGATCTTGCCGTCTCGATGGATTTCGGCGCGCAGATAGTCGGAGAGCGCATTGACGCAGCTCACGCCCACACCGTGCAGACCGCCCGACACCTTGTAGGAACCCTTGTCGAATTTACCGCCGGCATGGAGCACTGTCAGCACAACCTCCAGCGCCGGCTTGTTCATCTTCTCGTGCATGTCGACCGGGATTCCGCGCCCGTTGTCGACTACGCGGATGCCGTTGTTGTCAAGGATCGTGACCTCGATATGGTTGGCGTAGCCCGCCAAAGCCTCGTCGATCGAGTTGTCTACGACCTCATACACCAGATGATGAAGTCCGCGAACGGACGTGTCGCCGATATACATCGACGGGCGCTTGCGCACCGCCTCCAGGCCTTCCAACACCTGGATATTATCGGCTTGATATGATTTGTTCGGTTCTTGTTCTGCCATGTGGTTTGTTTAAGCTTTCAGACTACAAATTTACGAAAAATCCCGCTCATACACAACCCTCCGACAACCCAATTACCCCTCTTTTCAGAGCCGCCCGAATTTGTTCCCGTGTCGGCCGCTGACCCCAGACCGGACGTCCGACACCGCGCAGCAACACGAATTCCGGCTCCCCCGCCCGGCGGTTTTTCTTGTCGCTTCCCATTATCGCTATCAGTTCTTCCAAATCCTCCTCCCCAAACGGCAGCCGTTGGTAATATTTTGCCAATATTTCCCGCCTATATTCTTCTGCCACTCCCCGCTGAAGCCCGACCATCTCCTCGCTGAGCAACAAAGCCACATATATCCCCCAGGCGACACATTCGCCATGCGACAATCCCAGCCCCCGCCGCAGGCCGAGACTCTCAAACGCATGGCCGGCCGTATGCCCCAAGTTCAATATCTTCCTGTAGCCACTCTCCTTCGGATCCGCGCTGACAACACGCTCCTTGAACCGGGCCGCCCGCCACGCAGCCTCCCCTGCAAGGCGCAGATAGCCAAACACCTTATCCTTGACCTCCCGGTAAAATTCCTCAGAATCCAACAACGCTGTCTTCACAATTTCCCCCATCCCTGAAAGCAATTCCCGCTCCGGCAACGTGCCGAACGTCTTCCCCGAAATTATCACAGCAAGCGGATCCCTGATTACCCCGACTTCATTCTTCTTCCCCGCAAAATCTATCCCTGTCTTCCCCCCTATGGAGGCATCAGCAGCCGCCAGCAACGTCGTCGGAATGTTGACATACCGGATTCCGCGCTTAAACGTCGAGGCCGCAAAACCGCCGACATCCGAGATCGACCCCCCTCCGAAGTTGACAACAACACTTCTGCGCGTGAAACCTCCTTCCGACAACGCCTTCCATATCCGCATCAGTGATTCCGGACTCTTCGCAGCCTCCCCGGCGGGAAGGACGACAGTTTCAGCCTTATATTCTGCAATAAATCCATCTATGAGCGGCATCCATAGACCAGCCACATTCTCATCCGTGACCACAAGCCACCGGTCGGCGTCCGCGCCGGCTGCAACCTTACGCAGCGCATCGCCGACATCCTCCGCGTCCATGACTTCCGGACTCCGGCGCAACGCAGTCCGTTCCGCCCAATCGGCAAAATCCTCCATGCTCGCAAAAATCATGTCGGCCCCTTCCTTCTCGAAAGCCTCACGGGGGATGGGGCCAGTGGTCACAGCCACCGTGAAACACCCCGCAGCCTTCCCGGCGCGGACTCCCAAAGGCGCATTCTCCACGACAATACAGCGCGCCGGATCCGTCCCGGCAAGCGCCGCCCCCTTCAGATAGGGCTCCGGATCCGGCTTCCCATGGCTGACATCGAGGGCCGTGATCCGGCGATCGGAGGGGAAAACGCCCGGATAATCCTCATCAAGGGTCTGGAGCAGACTCCCCTGCGCAGAACCGGTGACGAGCACGCGCCGCAACCCCGCACGCCCGAACGCATCCAGCATCCGCGCGGCGCCCGGGATAACATCCGGCCGCGGATAGCTCCGGAAAATCTCAGTCTTATGATGATAGAGGCGTTCAGCCTCCTCAGGCGAGGCATCGCGGCCAAAAGCGCGTTGGAAAAGCAGATTGATTGTAGCCTTCCCGGTCATTCCCTCATAGAGATAGAACTCATCGCGTGAAGTCTCGACGCCGAGCTCGCGCATCATCGTATGCCACGCCAGGGTATGACCCTTCATAGAATCATAAAGGACCCCATCCATATCCACCAACAACCCCTCAAACCCCTCAAAAAAACCACTCATGCAAATAAAACTTATCTACCCCTATAACGCAAAAACCAAAGAATTCTTGAACGCACCCCCCCAATCCCGCTCAATCAGAAGTAGCGCCGCGAACTCTTTTTGAAAAGCCCCAAGCTTCAGCGAAGGGGGCTATCGCAGGCCAATCGCCGAGGAGCCTTTTTTGAAAAGCCCTGAGCTTCAGCGAAGGGGTATCGGCGTTTCCGCCAAAGTTTGAGCAAGCTCATTCATCTTCAGGCAATGGCTTCGAAGAAGCGGAGTCCCCGCGGGCAGCCCCAGAGAAATGATTAACAACCGACCTTCCGCACAAAGTCCAAAATCTCTGGCTGCCGGCTTGAACTTCTCTGACATAGCTTCGTGGACAAACAGGATTGTTTTCCCGCCAGCCTCTTCCGCTTCAATCCGGATTGCTTTCTCCGCCGGTGAAATAAACGGCGAAACCAACACTCCCCCATTCGCGCCTAAATACAGCCAGCGATTTTTGTCGGCAGCCTTCTTTGCAGGATCATCCTTACGATGAATCACAACCTGATCCTTGAAAGGATGCTCCAACAAATGAAAATTTCCATAACAACAGTAATTATATCCCCCAACCGTAATTTTATTGACGCGGCTGAAATATTCAGGATTGGCAAATCTGATGGCAAGCCTGTAGGGATTCTCCCGCAGATATGTAAAAATTGGATCAAGCGCCCTTGACGGACTGACAATCTGGTCATTGAAGCCCTTGGCGAAAATATGGGAAACATTAGCTAATGAATTAACCATCACTTTAAAAGCTGCAATTTTCCTTCCCAGAATTTCATCAAGAGTGTCTTCGACTGCAAGAAGGATATGAACATGGTCCGGCATGAGCGCATACTGCAGAATCCGCAGAGCCGGATGAATAGTCGAGATCTGAAGAAGCCCCTGCTTGATAGCACGCCCCACCGGGGAAGCCTTCACATAGGAACGGCCACGGGTCCCAACTGGGAGACGCCAATCTCCTGCAAGGACTCCAAACAGTTCCACATCCGGATTCTTCATGAGAGTGAGATGATAAATCTGCCGTTTGGTATAATCGTGCCAATCAGCCCGATAATTGCCGCTCCAATTCCTCAACATTATTTCAAGAAATTACTCAAATTCCTATTCCAAATTGCCTTCAACCCCTAATAAATCTCCGCACCTACGGGTTCGCTAAAGCTCACCCCATTCTCAAAAAAGCGCCGCGAAGCCTTTTTGAAAAGCCCCAAGCTTCAGCGAAGGGGACTATCGCAAGCCAATCGCCGCGAAGCCTTTTTGAAAAGCCCCAAGCTTCAGCGAAGGGGCAACCGCGAAGATAATACAGAAATCCAAAGAAACCAAGACAATTCCACAATCTGATTTCAATTAAAAGGATTTAGGACAGCACCGGAAATCAAACACAACATAGCCATTAGAGCATTGGATATGTCCGCTTTCTCCGCATTGGGATGATGGTTGATAAATTCTTCATAATACTGAGCTAGCTTTTATGACGCTTTTTGTAGTCTTTCCATTGTCATAATGAGTTTAGTTTTTCTCGGGACTAAAAGATTAGCTTTCGTCCGTATGTTTTTACAGCCTGAATAGGTCGGCGGTGGTCATCACATTCTGGGTTTCCTGGCGGTCCCAACGGAAGTATTTGGCTAATATGGGCATGACGTTGATAGAGGGTGTGTCCCATTCTATCAGCATTAGCCATTGGGAGTAATTTGGATGATTGGAGGGGGATAATGCCGCTTGGACATTTATATCCCGCTGTTTAAATTCCTGCATCATCCGATACGTGTAAGCCATCATGATGACATCGACCATATCCTTTGGACTGATTTCATCAGAATAATCAAAAATAGTCTGGTCAAAGACTTCTTTTATGAATTCCTGCGTAAACTCTGTTACGAGTATGTTATAACGCATACTCGGCTTTACATCGATTAATAACTTCTTCACTTTTGAGTGTTTCATATCTTCTTAATTTATTTATTGATAACTATCTCTAATTCGGGATACATATAGGCCATGACACACATCAATCCTACTAACCCCTGGGGTATCAAGAAGAAAGCCACGAAACATAAAATAGGGGTAATAAACTGCATCGATCTGCACCGCCGTCATCACCACCATACCAAAAATAAGAAAGAGAATGGATGCCATGAGGATAAAATTTAATGTTGGCTGCGAAATTAATAATCCTAACCATAGCATCCAAAGAATTAAGATACTTTAACATTTAACTATTTGATTACCAATGTATTACAGAGACGGAGAAGCAGGGTTCAATCCCTTAGGGGGTTATTTTGATCTTTATAGACGTTCAAATAGGGCTGAAAACCTTATTCTATTTAACCGAACCTAACAAATTGATTTCCAATGTTTTATTATCATATTTCATTTGATTGTATCAGATTCTTTTCTTATCTTTGCCGAGAATTTAAAACGAGATTTCTAAAATTGAAAAAGTTATGAACATCAGATTGTGTAAAAAAGCTGTAATGAGTTTTCTCGACGATTCTAAAACCCCTCAGACCTCCGTCAAGTTTCACCTCATGTTTTGGGTGTGTATGATCTTTATGATGTTGATCTGCATTTCGCTTTCAGCTATTTTATGGGATTATCTTTACTATTCTAAAATGGGTTACAAATCCTTCATATTAGGAGGTCCTGAAGCCCCGGAACTTTTGCGGTTTGTTCAGACAGCTTCCACCATGCTTGCATGCTTGCTTATTGCCAGGCCTTTCGGAAAACTCTTGAAAAAGTTTGGACTAATTAAAAACTTGACCGCCAAAAGCATACGATAATCTTACAAATTATGACGCGACATCCTGAATATCTCTTCCTTGATTTTGATGGGGTGCTCAACACCGGGAAATATCAGACTGAACTTAAAATGGAAGGGAAACCGGCCTCTGACCAATTCGGGCCGCTCTTTGATCCGGCGGCTGTGGGTGCTCTGAAGGTATTGACAGATCAGTATCCGGAAATGAAAATAGTTATAACCTCTTCTTGGAGATTTATACATTCACCGGCAAAACTGCGCGAAATGTGGAAATCGCGTTTGTTGCCGGGGAAGATCTATACCGTATTGCCAACAGATGCCTTCACAAATGACCGGGCGGAAGAAATCAACGACTTTCTGAGAAATCATAACCGGATGGCTGACTATATAATCATCGATGATGAGGATGTTTTCACACCTTCCCAATCTGCTCACTGCATAATAACCAATCCCTTTCATGGACTCACCTCTGCACAGTTACCGGAGGGGAACAGTATCGATCAATGAGTCGAGGTCATCAAAAAGGGTTAGATCTTCGGCATCGGCCTCCTCGGCTTCGAGCATTTTCCTTCGGGTGTTGAAATCCTTGCTATCCGAAGCAGTTGTTAAATAATATTTGACAACTGAATCTTTAGACAACTCATTTTCTGCCAATATATTACCTATGTGATGACTGATGGTTTGTTTAGAGGTGGCAAAAAGTTCAGCAATCTGACTTTGGTTGAGCCAGACCTTGCCATCCTTTGCGTACAGAGCAACTGAACTGCGCCCGTCAGGGGTATAATCCTATCTCGTTCAGTAGACGCGGCCGTAGGCGCCGCGGTCGAGGTTGCGGTAGCCGATTGCTTCGGCAATGTGGTGACTCAGCACTGGACGCGCCGCTATCTCAGCCGCTTTGCCGGGCCTGAGCGGCAACTCCTCGCCCGATATGTAATCCAAGTCTGCTATCGTCCGCGCCACACGCAAGATCCTGTCGAACGCACGCGCCGACATGTTCAGCCTCTCCATCCGGTCTTTCAACTTTACCAACCCTGCCTCATCGGGCCACGCAAACCTATGCAGCAACCGCGAATTCATCTGCGCGTTGCAATGGACCCCACGTTCCTCCCGAAAACGCGCATCCTGGACGGCCCGCGCCGCAATCACACGCTCCCGGATCGCCGCGCTGCTCTCCGCCGGCGCACGGTTCGCCATATCATCGAAACTGACCGGCTCTATCTCAACCTGAATGTCGATCCTGTCGAGCAACGGCCCCGAAATACGGTTCATATACCGCGACACTGCCCCCGGCAGACACGTGCAAGGCCGCGTCGGATGGCCGTAATACCCGCACGGACACGGATTCATCGACGCCACAAGCATGAAACTCGCCGGATACTCTATCGTATACTTCGCCCGCGACACAGTTATCACCCGATCCTCGATCGGCTGCCGGAGCACCTCCAGAACGGCCCTCGGAAACTCCGGAAACTCATCCAGGAACAAGACCCCGTTATGGGCCAGGGAAATCTCCCCCGGCATCGGCGAAGCGCCACCCCCGACCAACGCCACCGGCGAAACCGTATGATGAGGCGTCCGGAACGGCCGCGTCGTCATCAGCATCGAACCCCGTGACAACTTCCCCGCAACAGAATGGATCTTTGTAGTCTCCAACGCCTCTGCCATGTTCAAAGGAGGAAGAATAGAGGGCAGCCGCTTGGCCATCATCGATTTCCCGGCCCCCGGAGGGCCGATCATCAGTAGATTATGGCCTCCTGCGCAGGCAACCTCAAACGCACGCTTCACATTGTCCTGACCCTTAACTTCGTTGAAATCGAAGTCAAACACGCCCTGGGCAGCCGTGAATATCTCCCGGGTGTTGATCTCGGTCCGCTCCGGACCTCCTTCCCCGGTCAGCAATTCGACAACATCCCGCAACGTCCTGACGCCATAGACCTCCAGCCGGTTCACAACCGCCGCCTCCGTCACATTCGCTTCCGGCACAATCAGCCGCCGGAATCCCATCTCCCGCGCCTTGATCGCCATCGGAAGCACGCCGCTCACGGGCAACACGCTCCCGTCAAGACTCAGCTCCCCGGCCATCATGTAATCCCCAAGGTCAGGAATCTCAATCAGCTCGCCGGCCGTCAGGATTCCGATCGCTATGGGCAGGTCGAAAGCTGCCCCTTCCTTCTTCACATCCGCCGGAGCAAGATTGATGACCGTGTTCTTATGAGGAAACAGGAATCCGGACATCGTGATCGCCGAGACAACACGCTGATAACTCTCCTTCACCGCAGTGTCGGCCATCCCGACAATGAGGAATTGCGATCCCTTCCCCGTCACAGTCTCAATCGTGACCGGGAAAGCCTCGATGCCATGTATCGCAGCGGAAAAAACTTTTGTCAGCATATCGTCTTCTCTTTCTTAGGAAAGGGCTTCCTGTTGATTATTTCTTCATCTCGGCCTCGAAACGTCCGGCTGCCGCCTCCCGGTGGCGCCCGTTGTAGACGGCCTTCCCCTTGCGGTCGATGACGACAAACCGCGGAATCGACCCGACGCCAAGCGATATGGGAATGCTGTCGGACAACCCCAACGGCATCCAGGCATGGATAACCGTCTTCAATGAATCCCGGCGCACAGGCCATGAACGGCTCCCCGAATCCGGGTCGAGGCCAATCTCGGCTATTATACGTTTCGACGAATCGCCCCAGTCGCGCGTCAGCTGGCGTAGCCGCTTGATATCTTCTGCGCGCCCGTCGACGCCGTTTGAGGCAAAGTAAAGCAGAATCGGCACGCGCCCGGGCCTGATAGTATCCAGCCCATGCTCCATGCTGTTGAGCAATATCTGCTTTGGCATTGTCGGGAATGACCCCGATGTCTCCACATCCAGACGCCCCGCAAGGCGCGTCCATTCCCCGCTCGCGGCCTTCCCTTCCAAAGAATCCCAGAGTCTGCGGAACCCCGGCTCATCCGCCCCCCGCTCATAATAAAGTAGCAGAAGCAACGCCGCGACCGGATTCTCCCGGTTCTTCTCCACATATCGCGCCACAGCCTCGTTAATCTTCTTGCCGCCGGCCGCAAGCGCTTCCTTGTTGGCAATCCGCCACTCCGACAGCCCCTCGCTAAGGGAATTCCCCTTTATCTGCCAGAAATTCGGCTGCGACCCTCCTTTGGAAACCGTCAGACGGTCGCCCCGCTCGGCATAGAATATCCCCTCCGACTGGTGGCCCCGCGTGAAGACATAGACAAGCGTCGGGAAGCGGGTCTTCCCCGTGAACTCAAGTTTCCCCTTGTCGGGCAGAACGACCTCCTCCACAAGCCAACCCTTCTCCGGATCCGAGGCATAATACATGAAGGTGAAGTGGCCCTCGACGCCATCCTCGAGTTCCACTTCGACCTTGAATTCATTCTTGACGCAGCCCGACAGAACAGTCAGAAGCAGCCCCAGGAGAAACCACCCCGCTGACTTTCCACACTTTTCAGACATATTCCTCCCCGAAACGTGTGGACACCTCATTGACTATCGAGCGTATCTTCTGTTCATCCCCGACGGGATAGATCATCAGAGCATTCCCGTTGTCGGCCACGATATAATCTTTCAGACCGGACGCCACGACAATCTTGTCGCCCGTCACGGCAAACAGGGAATTCTCGCAACCGGGCGCAAGCACCTTGCAACCCTGCGTCACATTCCCCTCCTGCGACTTCGGAGAACAGTCATAAAGCGCCTTCCACGACCCCAGGTCGCTCCAGCCGAGATCGGCCGTCTTGACATACACATTCGGCGCCTTCTCCATTATCGCATAGTCGATCGATATGGCCGGCGCGTTGGGAAACATCGAGGCGATAAACGCTTTCTCCCCCGGCGTCCCGTAAAGATGATGCCCGGCGTCAAACAGCGAAGCCGTCTCCGGGGCCAGCCGCGCAAACGCCTGAAGAATCGAGGCAGCCGTCCAGATGAACATCCCCGAGTTCCAGAAAAACTCGCCCGTCTGCAAGAACAGTTCCGCCATCTCGCGGTTCGGCTTCTCCGTGAACGATTTGACCTTCAGGATGCCGGGCCAGCCCTCCACAGGCGCCCCCTGCTGGATATACCCATATCCCGTATGCGGCGAAGTCGGCTTGAGGCCGATTGTCAGCAGGCAGTCGTGGGTCTCCGCGAAGTCAAGACCCTCGCGCAACGTGTTGTGGAAAGCCTCTTCCTTCAGCACGAGATGATCCGACGGCAGCGTCACGATCGACGCCTCCGGATCCATCGCATAGATATGATGCGCGCTCCAGCAGATGCAGGGCGATGTGTTGCGACGCGCCGGCTCAAGCAAGATGTTCGACTCCTTCACCTCCGGAAGCTGCTCCCGGATAAGGTCGTAATAGGCCGCATTCGTAACCAGGATTATATGGTCCGGATCCGTGATCGGCAGCATCCGGTCGTAGGTCAGTTGCAACAGGCTGCGCCCCGTCCCGAAAAAATCAAGGAACTGTTTCGGCTTCTCCGTGCGGCTGAATGGCCAGAACCGGGATCCCACGCCCCCGCACATGATGACGCAATAGCGGTGGGCCTTCTTATCTTCCATATTATTTTTGTTCGTTTCGTCAGGATTTGCCTTCTTCTACGTAGCGATGCTCCCGGAGCCGACATCAGCTTGCCGCAGGCGCGGTCTTGAACTGATGTTTCACGCCCTCGACCACATTGAGCATATAGTCGCCCAGCTTCTCGGCCTCGCTGATGAGGTCCATGAAGAAGATGCCTTCCTGATAGTTGTATTCCTTGTTGTTGATGTTGTAGATATTGCCGTCGCGGAGCTTGTTGCGGAGATTGTTGATTTCGCGCTCCTTGTTGTAGGCCGTGACGATCTTCGACCCTTCCGGAGTCTCCATCTCCTCGACGATCGCGAGCATATTCTTCATCGCGCCCTCCACAAGATCGAACATGCTGTCGATCTCATGCATGACCGGCTCGTCAAACTCAACATGGTTCTGATTCTTACGCTCCACGGTCTTCGCCACATTAAGACAGCCGTCGGCAATCGACTCAATCTCCGAGATGATGCGGAGCATGCCCGCGATGCGCATCTTACCTTCCGGACTCAGTCGACCCTCGGCAACGCGGTTCAGATAGTTGCCGATTTCAATCTCCATCCGGTCGGATATTTCTTCATATTTCTCCAACCGGCTTAGCGTCGACGTGTATGCCTCATCCTTGATATCCATGTGGATCATCTTCCGGGCCATCCCTAACATACGCTCCACACGCTGCCCGTAAAGCAGAATCTCTTTCTGCGCCTGCGTGATGTTAAGCTCTGATGCCGACAGGATTCCGCGTCCGATGAACTTGAGGGAGAATTCCTCCTCGTCGTCCTTGTGGCGTGTCGGGACCATCCAGGTGACAATCTTGACATAGAGCTTCGTGAACCATATCATTATCAAAAGGTTGCACGCATTGAACACCGTCGGGAACATTGCCAGTCCGAACGCCACGCAACTCTGGGCCTTCGCTGTCAGGCCCCCCTTTTCGTCAAACAGCGTCGTGTCGCGCATCCCGATTTCCTCCGCCTGCGTGATGTCGTGCGGGTTCATCCCCTGAAGCCATTCCGTGATGTCGCCGACAAAATCAACAAACGGGGTGAATACGGCCAGCACAATCAGCGACCCCAGGACGTTGAAAAGCAGGTGTCCCATCGCCGTCCTCTTTGCAGCCACATTTCCGCTCAATGAAGCCAGGATAGGAGTGATTGTCGTTCCGATGTTTCCTCCCAGGATTATCGCGCACCCCAACGGAAAGGATATCCAGCCCTGCGAACACATTATCAACGTGATGGCGAACGTCGCCGCTGAACTTTGCGCAACCATCGTCACTATGATACCAAGCGCGAAGAATATCAGCACTGACCCATAGCCCAATGTGGTGTAATTCGTGACGAACTGAAGCATCTCAGGATTCTCCTGAAGATTCGGCACATATTTGCTGATCAAATCCAGACCCATGAAGAGGAAGCAGAATCCGATAAGGAACTCGCCAAGGGATTTGTAGGTGCTTTTCTTCATGAACAGCATCGGCACGCCTATCGCCAGAAGCAGAATGCTGTAGTCCGATATGCTGACTTCAAATGAAAAAGCCGAGATAATCCAGGTGGTCACCGTCGTTCCGACGTTCGCACCGAATATCACGGCCATTGCCTGCTGGAGACTCATCAGTCCCGCATTCACGAAGCTTACCACCATCACCGTCGACGCCGATGAACTCTGGATCAAGGCTGTAATCACGATTCCGGTCAGAACCCCCGTCACGCGGTTGCGGGTCATTATGCCCAGGATGTTACGCAGCCGGTCGCCGGCCACTTTCTGCAAGCCCTCGCTCATCACTTTCATTCCGTAAAGGAACAGACACACGGAGCCGAGCAGGCTGATAAAGTCTAATACGCTGTAATTCATAGTGGGTCGTTGCTAAGACGTGTAGGAGGCTAATGCCCCTTCTCACTCCGTCTGCAAATATAACACTTTTTAATCATCCCTTCCCCTATTCGGCCGGGATTATTTTCTTCGGTAGGTCTGATAAAGGTAATGCAGCCCCTTCGCCGATTCAAAGGGCCCTTCCTCTTCATCGAGACGCCAGTCCGTCGCGTCAGGCATGGGAAAGAATGTGTCGGCATCCGGAATATCGGTCGCGACCCGGGTCAGATGGAGCGTCGTGCAATAGGGCATCGCTTCCCGGTAGACCCTCCCCCCGCCGATGATATAGGCCTTCTCGCCCGTCTCGCATTTCGCGATAGCTTCCTCCACGGAGGAAGCCTTCTCGGCTCCGGGAGTCTCATATTCAGTCTGGCTTGTTATGACGATATTCCGGCGTCCCGGCAAAGGCCGTTTGGGCAGTGATTCCCATGTGGCGCGCCCCATGATGACGGTATGGCCCATTGTCAGGGCCTTGAACCGCTTCAGGTCCTCCGGAAGATGCCAGGGAATCCCGCCCCCGCGGCCGATCGCCCCCGAATCCGTGGCCGCCACGATCGCATGCAGCTCCCGAAGCCGGCTCTCCGAACTGTTATACACGCTGAAAGGCCTCATGCTTATCTTATCCTTGTCCCGCAACGCCTCATGATCCGAGGGAATGAATATCGTCGTCTCCATATACTTGGGTATGCAGTTTTAGGCTTTTTTGATTACCTTTGCAAATATAGCAATTTTCAATGAATATCGTAATCATAAATA
>CAYZQA010000017.1:0-39156 GCA_964480745.1 uncultured Sangeribacter sp.
TATTATCAAAGACTATAATAATATCTGTTATTGTTTTTATGAAGAAATCATTGTAAATTTGTAATCATAATCGCATTGAGATCAAAAGCACTACCTTTTCAGTGTTGAATCCCGGTAGCCCCTGAATATCAAGCTATCGGGTTTTGTTTTTGTGGCAAATATACAAAAATTTATGCCCATCTGCAACACTTTGTAAAAATGGACATCGGGTATTTTTTCACCCCACTGAACATCTACTTGCGTTGCCCGCTACGGAATTCCACGGTCGGGAGAAGCTGATAGAAAAATTAGTTTCTTTGCGATAAATTTAACACTCTGTTTTTGTGTATCCCAATTAATTCGCTATCTTTGCGTTTGAATCCAGGTGAAGGTATTCCACGTCAGCGAGATTCGTTCGCTGTTGGTTTATCCAGACTTGGATTTACAATATTAATTGGAACTGAGATTGTCCGAAGGCGCTATGGGCGTAGAGGGAGAGGCAACAGGCATCAACCCGTCGGAACTATCAGTTCCTTTTTACATTTCATGCTATACGCCATAGCATTGATTACCAAAAAAGTTTTTCATAATCCTCGTGTGGTATCACACGGGTATCACAAAGGTATCACAAAACGTGACAATCAATGACAGCTAATGCCAGACAATGCTAAAACTGTGATACTTTTGGGGACTCGAACCGAGGGGGCTGAAGATGGCTAAAAGGCTGATATACAAAAAGAAAAGGACTAATTTTCATTAGTCCTAAAGTAGTCGATCCGGGACTCGAACCCGAGTCTCCACCGTGAGAGGGTGGCGTGCTAACCGCTACACTAATCGACCTTGGCGGTTGCTTCGGGGAGGGTTTGTTTCCCTTTTGCGTTGCAAAGTTACAACCTTTTTCCGTTTCCTGCAAATTTTTCTGCCATATTTTTTTGACTTTTTTATTTGCAAGTTTATTTCACCAATCTAATTCTTTGAAAATCAACTGATTTCAATTTGCATGCCGTCGTAACAAGGCTCCACATTTTCGGGCAGCCGTTTCAGCAGGTCGTGGTGGCGCCCGGCCTCATGATTCATGTGGGTAAGGAAAGCACGCTTGGGTTTGACGTCGCGAATCAATGCCAATGCCTCGTCAATCGTGAAGTGGGCAAAATGATCCCGGTCCCTTAGTGCGTTCACAATCAATACGTCAAGCCCTTCAAGTTTCTCTTTCTCGGCCTCGCTTATCGATTTTGCGTCCGTGATGTAGGCAAAGCGCCCGATGCGATACCCCAGGATTGGTAGTTTGCCGTGAAGGACTTCCACCGGCTCAATCTTCAGACCCTTTAGGAAGAAGGGAGTCTTATCTATTATATGAAGGTCGAGTTTCGGTACGCCCGGATAGGGATTGTCGCGGAAACAGTAATCGAGCCTCCGTCGCAAATCAGCCGCAACGTCCGACCGAAGATAGATCGGAAGCGAAGAACCCATGTAATATGGCCTCAGATCGTCAATTCCACCGACATGATCATAATGAATATGGGTTATCAAAAGGGCGTCAAGATGATGGATATTGTGTTTGAGCGCCTGGGTGCGCAAATCGGGAGAAGCATCTATAAGGATTCGCATTCCCTCGGTTTCGACAAGGATTGAGGCGCGCAACCTTTTGTCTTTCTCAAAAGGAGATTTGCAGACGTCGCACTCGCAACCGATCTCCGGTACGCCTTTGGATGTACCGCTTCCAAGGACTGTCACCTTGATACGCGTATCAATGTAGTTGACTTCCGGCTGGAGGTCTATATTGAACTTCCGCTTGACTTCGCGGCGAACTATCTCGGCCAGTTCCTTGACATCACGCGCCGTAGCGCCTCCCTCGTTCACGATTACAAGCGCATTCTCCGGATAGACGCGTGCCGCGCCGACGTGGAACCCTTTCAAACCGGCCTGGTCGATCAGCCATCCGGCCGGAACCTTTACTTTCCCTTCTTCTTGGAGAGGAATCTTGCGAATCGACAGACCGGACATCATCTCGCACTCCTCGACAAACCTCTTTCTGAGCACGGGATTCTTGAAGAAACTCCCTGCGCTTCCAATATCCTTCGGATCGGGGAGTTTTTCCGCACGTATCCTGCAAACTTCGCGGGCTGTTTCCTCAATCGTCGGTTCGTGGCCAAGAGTTTTGGCCCACGAGGCCAGGGGCTCATAAGTCAATGTCTTGGCAATAGGAGAGGGGTCCAGCAAGTAAGAAACCCTCAATACAATAAAGCGGCCCTTACCCTCATTCTTGAACATGCTGTCCCTATAACTGAACCTGCATTCATCCCGCTTGAATGTCCGGACAGTCCGCGTCTGGACATCAAAGCATTCGACAGAATAAATCCTGTCTCCAGCCTCGACACCGTATGCACCGACATTCTGAACAGCCGACGCGCCGACTTCTCCCGGAATGCCGGCAAGGTTTTCAATCCCGCCTAAGCCTTCTTTAATAGTCCAGTCTACGAAGTCGGTCCATTTCTCGCCGGCGCCGGCTATGGCATAAACCGTCTTCTCATCTTTCTGATAACGTTTGATGCCCTTAATGCCGGAATGGAGCACGAGGCCATTGAAATCGGAACAGAACAGCAGGTTGCTTCCGCCGCCGATATGGAGCACCTCATTATTAATAAACAGATCCTCTCTCGACAATTTGAGCAATTCTTTTTCGGAGGCGTACTCCGCAAAATATCTTGCTTTGGCCGGAATGCCAAATGTCGTGTATGGGGTTAAGTCTTTATTATCTTCTATCGTATACATGTCTTAATCAATCATTATAATGCCTTCCGGAGATCCGGTTTAATTATGAGAATCCACAAGCAAACCGTCCCTGAACCTGAGGAAACGTCCGTCAGCATATTGCCAGATATCAAGCGTGGCATTCCAGTCATGGCCCGAGGAAACCTCATTGGGATTCCCGAGCGAAAGGCGGCATTCGGCTTTAGTCATCCCCGGAGCCACTTTCCCTTCGCAAATCAGAGCCCATGTCTCATCCGTTATCTCAGGATGTTTCAGTCGCGGATCGGAAAAGCTGATGAGCGAGGAAAGAGGCCGACTGCCATAGCGGGAGCTGCCGTCGCGCCGTCCGCCTGTGCTCATCCAAAGAAAATGGCGGTTCGAATCCGCCGTCTGAAAAGCGACCTTCATTGGGAACAACGTATTTCCCGGCTTGACTTCCAATATCTCTACAGGAATAAATTTTTTGCCTCCGGCAATTTCTTCGTCTGAATCATACCAAAGCTCACTCATCACCCAGACCTTTCTTCCTCTCAAAAGGCTATCAGCCATCATGGCAATGCTCGGGTCGACAAGCATTGGGATGTCGGTCGAAGAAACCGAATTGAGGTCCTCCGGGTCATTTTTTCCTGAAGGATATACAAACCTGACTCCATTTTTGTCAGAGAAAATAATGTCATAAACGGAAGCCCCGTCGAGACCGGTGGTTTTCTCCACTCCTGAAAACTGCAATTCCGACCCTTCCAAATTGTCTCCGTAGGAGCCGGAGATCCGGAAAAGGAGTTTTGCCTTATCGTCTGTAATGATAAACCGGTCGCCGATTTTCCAGGAATGTAGAGGTCGGCCTTTCAGTCTCTCTCCCAATTGTTCCTCCTCAGTGGCTGTCAACAAGCGCTCTTCTGCGCGGCTCATCTTGACCGTCTTGGTTGACTCGATTCCGGTGTTACACGAAACGAGCCCCGGAAGCAGAAGCAAAAGAGGGGAAAGAAATCTAAAAGAGCATTGAAATATCATTCTTTACAAAAGATAAAACAGTGATTTATAACAAGATGAGGTGGAGAGCCAAACAATTGTCAATACAAAATTACGAAATATTTTAAAAAATACTTGGACGATATGGAAAAATGTTATAACTTTGCACTCGCAAAAGCGAAACAAGCGCTTTCACTCGGCGGGATAGCTCAGTTGGTTAGAGCGTCGGATTCATAACCCGGAGGTCTCGAGTTCAATTCTCGATCCCGCTACTTGAGGCAGTCATCTGACTGCCTTTTTTAATATTTGCATACTCACTGTTTGCATTCCTATACTATGAGCTCCTTCTATAAAACCTTAATGCAACTCCCGATCTTTAACGGAATGTCGTCTGAGCAATTTTCAGATTTCATCGAATATCTTCCCTTGGATTTCGAAACATACGAGCCGGGGGAGACAATTGTTGAAATTGGGGAAGCAGTGCTTACTCTGAAATGTATCGTTTCCGGAAAAGCTGTTGTGGAGCATGAGGCCTTTGGAGGGATGATCAAGGTAGAGGAAATATGGAATGCCGGGACCATACTCGGGATGGATCGTCTATTTGGAATGGATACTACCTATTCCTTTACGGCGAGGGCAAAAGAAAAATGCGGCATCCTGCAATTCTCCAAACAGCGATTCCTGGAACTCATCAGGACGCGGGATATTTGTCTGATCAATTTTCTGAATTATGTCTCGATGCGTGCGCAACGGCCAAGCTACGCCTTGTCACGCTCAATCGGCAGAGTCCAGCTCCATCGACTCGAATCGGCCGTCTTGCTTCTAAGCGACACGGTGGCCGAAACAGTCAAATTCACTCTTGACGATTCGGAAAAACTTCCTTGCTTTGAACTTGATCCGGAAAGTCGCCAGGTCATAAATGATTTTATTGAAAGAGGATTGATAATCTGGGAGACCGGGAAAAGCATGACAATTCCGTCGCGCAGAGAGTTCCTGAAAGCAATGAAGGAAATTAAGGAAGTCAATCCCAACTTTTTTTCTTACTTTTGCAATTAGAACAAATCTGACATCATGAACAGCAATAATAAACTGAAAGCCCGGCTGGCGGGAATGAACTTTTTGGAGTTCGCCGTCTGGGGATCCTATCTGACCTCTCTTGGTAACTTTCTTGCAGGAAATGGCCTGCAGTCCGACATTGGCTGGTTTTATGCCATTCAGGGCATTGTATCCCTTATAATGCCCTCTTTGATCGGGATCCTTGCCGACCGCTGGATTCCGGCTCAAAAAATGCTGAGCCTCTGTCATGTGATAGCCGGTATATTCATGGCGTCCGCCGGAGCCTATTGCGCATTGACCCCTGAAATCCAGTTTGCGCCGCTCTTTTCGCTGTATACCGTCTCCGTGGCCTTCTTTATGCCCACAATCGGCCTGGCAAATGCCGTTGCATTCAATGCGTTGACGAAGGCCGGGATGGACACGGTGAAAGACTTTCCACCGATTCGCGTGTTCGGTACGGTCGGTTTCATCTGCGCCATGCTGTTTGTCAACTTTGCCGAAATAGATGGAGTCAAGTTCCAGTCGACTTACATGCAGCTCTTCACGTCGGCAATCTTCTCCGGAATCATGGCACTCTACTCCCTTACGATGCCTAAATGTCCGGTCAATTCTTGCCCCAGCACAGGGAACTGGGTCGACACACTCGGCCTGCGCTCCTTCACGCTCTTCAAACAGAAGAAGATGGCCATTTTCTTCATCTTCAGTATGCTGCTTGGTGTTTCGCTTCAGATAACGAACGGTTATGCCAACCCCTATATTACCAGCTTCATCAACATTCCTGAATTTGCCAATGCCTGGGCGGCCAAGAATGCGAATGCGCTGATCTCCCTATCTCAGCTTTCAGAAACGCTTTGCATCCTCCTGATTCCATATTGCCTTAAGAAATTTGGCATCAAGGGGGTCATGTTGATGTCGTTGTTCGCATGGGTGTTCCGCTTCGGTCTTTTTGGAGCCGGCGATCCTGCCGATGGAGTCTGGATGCTGATTGTTTCCTGCATAGTATATGGAATAGCTTTCGACTTCTTCAACGTTTGCGGCGGTTTATATGTAGATTCCGTAACCACTCCCGAAACCAGGAGCTCAGCGCAGGGATTGTTTATGATCTGCACGAACGGCTTGGGCGCCACAATCGGTACGTTGTCGGCCATGTATATAGTCAACAGCCTGGTTCTCCCGGACGCATCCCCGGAAGCGCAACTGGAAGGTTGGCGAACGGCGTGGTATATCTTCGCCGGATACGCCCTGGTAGTGGCTATCCTCTTCGCGATCATCTTCAAGGATGACTCCAACCGGAAACGAATCTCCAAGAAAATGATAAAGGAAGAGGAGACAATGAATGCGGGCGGCATGATCACAGAAGAAACATTATGATCATATTCTATTCTCCTGACATAAAGGAAACGCTGTCTCTTCCCGAAGAAGAATCGGCCCATTGCTGCCGGGTGCTCCGTATGAAAGAGGGAGATCAAATCCGGGTGGTTGACGGGAAGGGCAGTGCTTATGAATGCCTGATTGAGGAAGCTCATCCGAAGCATGTGAAGGTCTCCATCATCGGGGAAACGGCAGAGCCCAAATCATGGCCGGGCTGCATGACGCTTGTTGTGGCTCCGACGAAGAATATTGGCCGTATAGAATGGCTCCTTGAAAAATGCGTGGAGATCGGCCTCGATAGGGTGGTGTTGGTTCAATGCCGCAGAAGCGAAAGGAAAAATGTCAATGCCGAACGGTTGGAGAAGATACTCATATCAGCGATGAAACAGAGCCTGAAAGCCAGACTCCCGGAGCTCGTGGCTTTCCCTGAGTTGAAGGATTATCTCCAATCCCGGCCACAGGATGGGACGCAACGTTTCATGGGATATTGTGACGAGGCTTATCCAAAACGGCCGTTTGTCAAGGAATGCAATCCTTTTGACAACGTCGAGGTGCTCATCGGTCCGGAGGGAGATTTCACGCCGGAAGAAGTGGAGTTGGCTGTCAAGGCCGGTTTCATGCCCGTCACCTTCGGGAACACCCGTCTCCGCACAGAAACAGCCGCATTGTATGCGGTCGAGGCATACCATATCTTGTATGATATAAAAACTCCGGATAATAATGGAAATTAACGATCTGACCAAATATCTCCTGTCGAGCCCGCGAAAGAATTTCTTTCTGCTTGCCGGACCTTGCGTTATCGAAGGGGAAGAGATGGCGCTTGACATTGCCTCTCATCTCCTTAAGATAACGAGCGAACTTGATATCCCCTATGTGTTTAAGGGAAGTTATCGCAAAGCCAACAGAAGCCGCCTTGATTCCTTCACGGGGATCGGCGATGAAAAGGCTCTCAGGATACTGGCAAAAGTGAGGTCTGAATTCGGAATACCGGTAGTCACCGACATCCATACTCCGGAAGAGGCTGCGATGGCTGCTGAATATGTGGACATCCTACAGATTCCGGCCTTCCTATGCCGGCAGACCGATCTTCTTGTTGCGGCAGCCAAGACCGGGAAATTTGTCAATATAAAGAAAGGACAGTTCTTGTCGCCGGAATCGATGACTTTTGCAGTGGATAAAGTCCGGGAATCGGGCAACGATGAGGTGGCCGTCACCGAGCGCGGCACATTCTTTGGCTATGGAGACCTGGTTGTTGATATGCGGGGATTGCCCGTGATGAAGAAAGAGTGTGGTTGCCCGGTGATAATGGATGTAACCCATTCTCTGCAGCAGCCAAACCGTGCAGAGGGGGTCACAGGAGGACGGCCCGAGCTGATATCCACAATTGCGCGCTCCGCTCTCGCTGCCGGCGCGGACGGAATCTTTATGGAGACTCACCAGAATCCATCAGTGGCGAAAAGCGACGGCGCTAATATGCTTCCCCTGTCTGAGGCTAAGAAACTGCTATCTGACCTTTCGATATTGAAAGAGGCCCTCAACCTAATCTGAACAATTACGGCATAATAAAGGCGTTCCGAGAAAAAACGGAACGCCTTTGATATTGGTTTTATTTTGCCGTTGACGCGGTCTGAGTTGGTGGAGCGGCCGGCTTGTTTTCCTGCTGAGGTTGTGAGGCCTGCTGCATGGGAGGGAACGGGTTGGCCGGAGGCTGCGGAGAGTTGGGATAAAGACCGGGTGGGGGAGTTGCCGGAATGTTCGGATTGTCGTTGCCGTAGAAGAATGGATAGGGCATACCGAACACTGCATCCGGGTTCTTTCCCGGGCTCATATAGCCTTCGATAATCGTGTCGCGGCCGGATTCGCTTTCGAATACATAGAGATGGAAACGGTAAAGCATCACGGCCAAATGCTCGAATATTGCCGCCTGAATACCCTCGTAGGGAATCCACTTGCTTGTGCTCGTGAAGCAATAGAGCTGTAACGGAATACCATAGGCTGTCTGGGCGAGGGTGGTAACGAAAAGGTCGCTCGCCTGATCAATGTTTGGATTATTGCGGAGGAACAGCGTCACGTACGCTCGGAATATTCCGAGGTTGGTATCGATAGTGCCGATAGAGATCTCCTGAGGCGAGGCCGGGGTTCCGGCTGCCTTGCGTTCAATCTCCTTTTTGATCCAGTCGCCTACAAGAGGAATCTGACTGAATTCATCGAGCATCTCCTTTGTGGTCTGGACGACGCTGTCTGCATCTATCATATATGACCGTTGGATCCGTCGGGTATTGGACTCCTGCATCGGGCGATAGTTCTTGAACCCGGACGTAATAAGGTTGTAAGGAGGGACAGTAGAAACGGTCTTGTCCCAGTTCACGATCTTAACTGCTGTAAGCGTGACTTCCTCGACTGTACCATTTGCATCAGTGCCGGTGACTGCGATCCAGTCTCCGACATGGAGCGAATCATTCTGGGCAAGCTGAATTCCGGCCACTACTCCAAGAATGCTATCCTTGAACACGAGCATCAGCACTGCCGCAAAGGCTCCCAACCCGGCAAGCAATGCGCCCGGAGAGCGATTGAATAGCACGGCTGCGATAATAATGGCTGCGAATATCCAGATCACGAGTTTGATCACCTGAGCTATGCCTTTCAAAGGAAGACGCTTCGTGTTTTCTGTTGTGTCAAGCCTTCGCCATATCAAATCCACAAGAACGTTCAAGGCCATTGAAACTAACACAACTATGTAGATCCATGATAATCTCGAAAGCCAGGATGCAATGGATAGGTGCTTGTATAATGTGAACTGGATAAGGATTAGAAAAATCAATGGAGGGATAATTCTGCAAATCTTCGTAAAGAAGCGCCTTTCCACCAGATAATTATACATAGTGGACGACACGTGGGGATTAATTCGCTTGAGGATGAACACGAGAATCCACTGCACAATGCTGCCGACAGCGAAAGCAAATCCAAAGACTACGATGACGTAAAGCCATATAAAAAGATTAGCATCACTTGTAGCGCCGAACAGACCCAGAATCCAATTGACAAAATCCATAAGGATTCTGGCTATGAAGTAAGAACTCTGTTCTCCAGCCTCTGTGGTAAGGTGGATTGCCGGTGTAACTTCCTCCGCCACTTCATGCGCGGCCAGGATGGTCATTAGGTTCATAGGGGAATCATTTAAAATTAAAATGAGGCTTTTTATAATATTTGAACGCGAGGACGCTGATGTTGTTCACGACGACTGATGTTGTTCACGATGAATTGAAAAGTCGGGGAGGCTAAAATATTGTTAATGGGGTGTATAAATCGGCATTAACAAACGTTAACAATAAAAAAGATCGAATTATTGCACACATTTACCCGATTGTGCAAGTTTTTCAAAAATATGTTATGTAACATAATATGGCTCTAAATCGCGATAAATAACATACTTAGCTGTGCGGATGAGAAGTGCATTAATATTTTTTAAAGAAAAAATAATTGGAATGATTGGGAGCAAAGAGGCTAAATGATTAACTTTGAACATACCCGAACACGAAATATTAAAAAACCTTTAATGATGGAAAGAACTCTGGCAATACTGAAACCCGCCTGTCTTGAGAGATCCCTGATCGGAGAAGTTATCGGACGTATCGAGAAAAGAGGACTCATAATCCAAGGCATGAAGATGATTCAGTTGACGGAGCAGGATTGCAGAGCTCATTATTCTCATTTGGTTGATAAGCCCTTCTTTCCTGAAATTGTTGATCAGATGACGGCGACTCCGGTCATTGTGATCTGTCTCGCAGGAGTGGAGGTTGTCCGAGTATTTCGTGAGATGACAGGAGTCACCAACGGTCGGAACGCTGCTCCCGGAACTCTCCGCGGAGATTTGTGCGTAAGCGGCCAGATGAACATCGTCCACGCCTCCGACAGCGTGGAGAACGCTGCAAAAGAAGTGGCGCGATTCTTCCAGCCTAACGAGCTGTTCGATTACCTGCCGGCCAACTTGGGATTCATCTACGGTCCGTCTGAACTTTAAGACCTCCTTCCCGAGAAGCTTCATTTTTAACCTTGAAATTACTAAGGAAAAGTATTTTCCTCGATAGAATATGATGTTGAATAAAAAATTCATTTGTGTTGCCTTGGCGGTCGCCGCATTGGCCGTCCCGGGATTTTCACAAAAAATCACTTCAAAATCTCCTCATTCGCAAGCCCACAAAGAACTTTTGGCCAATCAGGCTAAAAGCGATCAGATAAAGTTCGTAGAACAGAATACTTTCATCGATCTCATCGATGATCTGGAGCCGGAACTCGACCTATATACCGAGGGCTGGAATTCCAAGCAGGTCAATCCTTTCAAGGAAGCTGACGTCCCCAACACGAAAACAATCGATGTTTCCGGTTATTTCATGCCCTGCCCCGGGAAGATAACCTCTAACTACGGTTACCGTGCAAAATTCGGAAGAATGCACAAGGGTGTTGACCTTGCAATCCGCTCCAACGACACTATCTACGCTGCATTTGACGGCAAAGTCCGCCTCACCAACTACGAGGCAAAGGGATATGGGAATTATGTCATCATTCGCCATCCGAATGGTCTTGAGACTGTCTACGGCCACCTCAATAAGCACCTTGTCAAGCCTGACCAGGTTGTTAAGGCCGGCGACCCCATCGGCCTCGGCGGAAGCACTGGCCGAAGCACTGGCCCGCATCTTCACTTCGAGACCCGCTTCATGGGATATGCTATCAATCCCTCGGCAATCTTCGACTTCAACAACCATACCACTCATACTGATACCTATCAGTTCTCCAAATCGACTTACACCAAGGCTCGCAACTACGCACCCTCGCGCCAAATGGCAAAGTCTGAGAAAGAGAATCCCTACAAGTCAGCCACTTCTTCCCCGACAGCTTATACTGTAAAGCGTGGAGACACTCTCTCTTCGATTGCCAGAAGCTACGGAATGTCGGCCACAACCCTCAGAAAGATCAACGGTCTTACAAGTGCCGACAAGATCAAGGCTGGACAAGTGCTCAAACTGAAATAAAATCGCAATACTCAGAACGCTTAAGAATAGTAATGGTGGGTTATCAACCCGTCCGTGTGGCAACCATAGAGATCTTCTATCGGTTGCCACTCTGATTTTTCACGCTTGCCGCAGTTGGGACGCGATACAATCGAGGCCATGATATAACGCTTTAAGAGAATAAATACACAGAAAAATTAGTATAAGAGGCTGCGTTATGTTAACTTTGCATAGCAGACCTTTACGCGACTGCGAATTATAATTATCTTCGAATAATTCGATTTATGGCTGAATATAAGAATATATTGGAGGAACTTTCCAGGAAGCTTGATAGGAGAGAGGAAGATGTGGAATTTCTCATCGATGAACTTGCCACCTTGATAGCCGAATCGGTAAAGGATGGCAATACCTTGGCAATTCCCTCCTTCGGGAACTTTGAGCCTAAGAAAAAATTGGAGCGGGTGATCGTCCATCCCGCCACGGGGAAACGGATGCTGGTCCCTCCTCGGCTCACGGTCAACTTCAAACCTTCGGCCCTCCTGCGTCAGAAGGTCAGATAAGGGAAATTCCCAATAGTATCTTACCCTTTGTTGATTCTTCTCCTTTTGAAGAAGAGTTTTAATTCGCTATTCATCCATCAGTTAAGTTTCTCTTCTAACATGAATGAAAAAATCACCCTCCCTCAGATAATAGCCTCGTTATCCACTGCCACCGGAGATTCCCGGAAACAGACGGAAGATTTTGTAAGGGAATTCTTTTCACTTATTCAAGGAATGCTCGCGGCCGGAGAGTCGGTGAAGATTCCTCAAATCGGTGTGTTTAAAATCGTAGAGGTTGAGGAAAGAAAGAGTGTGGATGTGACAACCGGAGAGGAGACCGTCATTCCGGCCCACAGGAAGGTTGCCTACACGCCGTCAAAAAGTTTGGCGGAGGAGGTCAACGAACCGTTCGGCATGTTTGAGACAGTTGAACTTACCGATGGATATGACGGCGTCTCATTATCAGAGGCCCCGACACCAGATGAAGATATTGCGGAAGAAGAACAACCGGAAGTCTTCGCAGAACCTCATTCTCCTGCCATTGAAGAAGAGATTCCAACCACTTCTGACCTCTCAGATTCAACAATAGAAGTTGATGAGGTTGAAGTTTCTAAATCAGAGTATGTTGGCGCGGAGGTCTTAGAAAGTGAGGAGGAAATAAGCCCGGAACATGTAGATCCAATTGAGATGCCTCCTGTAGAAAGGGTAGAGGTCGAGGAGAAGCCAGTAGAGGTGGATTCCCAAACATGGCAAAATCCTCCGAAAAACAGGACCGGCTGGAAATTCCTGCTGGGCTTTGCATCCGGAGTGGCTCTTTCCACGCTTATTTGTCTTGGTGGTTATATTCTTTACAAGGAAGGAAAGCTTGGCCTCGGGGAAGCAAATAAACCAACCGTAGCCCTAACGGAGCTGTCCGAAACTGAAACACGAGTGGAAGAACTTCCTGCTGAGTCAATCTACACTCCCGAGGAAGAGAATAGCCTGGAAGAAAATGTGTCGGGTGAAACTGTTCCGACAGCGCCTTCCGACGAGGCGGTCAAGGCGGCAGAAGTGGTTTACGACACAATCTCCCACACCCGATTCCTTACCACGATGGCCAAGGCTCATTATGGTAATTACAATTTATGGCCATACATCTACAAAGAGAACGAAAGTTTCTTAGGCCATCCCGATCGAATCCGTCCCGGCACGCGGGTTGTTGTCCCGCCATTGTCGAAATATGGCGTTGACCCCAAGAACGAAGCCGACATAGCCAAAGCCAAAAAATTAGGAGTCGAAATCTACGCCCGATATAAATAAGGACAAATAAAGAAAAATCATGGGAGTAGAAATTTCTTTCTCACAATCTTATTATTGGCTGGATTCGTGGATTTTGGCTAATATTCTTCAACTTGCAACGCAAGAGTTTTGCGACCGATATGTTGACTATCGCATCGACCCGGGTCATAGACTTTACGACCAGATGGTGATGGCCGCAAGATGCGGTGTGGCCAATATCGCGGAAGGCTCTGCCCGCCATTCTACATCGATAGAAACAGAAATGAGACTATTGGATGTTGCCAGAGCAAGTTTTGATGAACTCCAAGGAGATTTTTTCAACTTTCTATTGCGCAGGAAAGCCGACGTATGGTCCTTAGGAGACTCAGACCGAGAAGCCCTTTGGCAAATCCGGTTAGACCCTCCTAACTATTCCACAAGCTATCTCCATGATGCAGCCAAGCATATTCTTGCACAGAAAGCCAAATTCGATCCTTGGCTCCATCACCAAGAAGCCACAGTGGTGGCTAACGCCTTGCTCATCATCTGCATGAGAGAGAACCGAATGTTGCAAGCCCAAATGGAGCGTCGTCATGCAAAGTTCAAGGAGCATGGAGGATTCACGGAGAATATGACAGCCGACAGGCTGGAAGCAAGAAGATTACAAGCAACGGCGGCAGGGGCTCCGGTTTGCCCAAAGTGTGGGAAGCCGATGTTGAAAAGGACCCAGCGGAAAGGAGAGCAGCAAGGACGCGAATTCTGGGGTTGTAGCGATTATCCTCGCTGTAACGGCATTCGGCCGATATCGAGATAATCGAGAATCTCGAGAGTTTCGAAAATCTCGAGACTCTCGAAGAACCGCGAAAAGCCCGAGAACCTCGACTAGCCCGAGAATCGCGATGAAACCGAGATTCTCGAGATTTTGGAGCTTTTCGAGATTCTCGAAATCCTCGAAACTCTCGAAGAACCGCGATTTAATTAAGCCGGCCTAAAGCAGCCAAAAAATAAAAAATGCGGATAGGAAGCTATCCGCATTTTTTAAGAGGTTCCAACCAGATTCGAACTGGTGTAGACGGTTTTGCAGACCGGTACCTAACCACTCGGACATGGAACCTTGTTCGCTGTTTGCGCTGCAAAGTTAATATCATTTTGCGAAATGACCAAATTATTTTGCTCCTTTTTTAATTTTAAAAATTATTGGTGCTCTTTCCGGGCCTTCTTTCGATAGGACATTAGGCGGAAACGATAGGGGATTAGGCGTGTGTTTTAACATTTTTTGAACTTCATTTGTTATTTAATAAGGAGTTCTGTTTTGGTTATCCACGGCAGTATCCCCGACTCCTGATTATCTTAAACGATTCCAATATGAGCAAATATAATTATACTCCAAAGGGAAAGAACCTTTACGGCATTTTCAACGACAGCTTCCCTCCCATTCTGGACGGGGTCACACTGACGGTTGAAAATTATGTCCATTGGTTGGCCGAAAAGGGTAGGACTCCATGTGTGGTTACGCCATGGAATCCTGTACAGGGGGAATTTCCCTATGAAGTGATGAGATTTTTCTCACTCCCGATCCGCTCCCGCTATCCTTATCGCTACGGCTATCCGAAACTTGATCCATATATCTGGAAAAATCTGCGTCAGGCAGACTTTAAATTGGTCCATGCCCACTGTCCCTTTTCTTCCGGGCGCCTTGGAGTGTATGTCAAAAAGAAAAATGGAGTGCCTTTGATCGGAACCTTCCATTCAAAATATAGGGATGACTTGAAACATTCGTTCAAGTATGTCCCGTGGATGGTGCCGATTATCATGAAAAGGATTCTCGATTTCTTCAATTCATGCGATGAAGTCTGGATTCCTCAGGCGGAAGTGGAGCCCACGGTCCGAGAATATGGGTATAAGGGCCCGGTCACGGTCGTGGAGAACGGAAATGATTTCGCTTCGATAATAAAAGGTCCGGTCGATGAATACAAAAAGGCAAGCAAAAGGAAATTGGGTTTTCCCGAAGATGAACTTGCATTACTTTTCGTCGGCCAGCATATCTGGGAGAAGGGCCTTGATACAGTTGTCGAAACATTGAAATTGCTGAAAGAGCGTGGCGTTAAATTCCGTATGAATTTTATCGGCACAGGTTATGCGGCCAAAGAAATAGAGCAGAGAATCTCTGATTATGGCCTTTCAGACCGTGTGAAGCTGAATGGCGTGATCCAGGAAAGAGATCGTCTCAGCGATTATTATGCCGCCTCCGATCTGTTTCTGTTCCCCTCTTTTTATGACAATGCTCCTTTGGTGGTCAGGGAGGCGGCCGCAATGGGTGTTCCTTCAATCTTGCTCACCGGCTCAACGGCAGCGGAAGTCATAACAAACGAAAAAAATGGTTTTCTGACCGAAAAATCCCCGAAGGAATTTGCTGATCTTGTTGAGCATCTGTCGAACGACCGGGATGAACTGTCAAAAGTAGCGGCCGGAGCGCGTGAGACATTGGTCAGAAGTTGGGAAAACGTCGTGGAGGAAGTGATCGACCGATATGATTCTCTTATTGCACGGTCAAAAAAATAGAGAGGCCAATATATGAACTATAATGGATAAAGAAATTGACGATATGAGTCAGAATTCAAAAGAAGAGGTCGGGGTTGCAGCCGCTTCTGTCCAGCCGGGGAAAGGTGGAGATCAAGTCGCCACGAAAAGTCAATTTTCAACATGGAAAGTGTTGCTCCCGGTCGTGATAGGCCTTGGAGTGGTTGTCCTGATGTTCTGGCACGAATCAAGAAAGGAAAATATAGACCAGGTCTGGGAGTCAATCCGGTTTACGCCCTGGGTCATATTTTGTCTTTTCTTAGGAGTTGTCTGTATGGCAGGACGCGATTTCGGACTGACATGGAGATTCCGCGCGCTTACTGACCGTCAGTTGACTTGGAAACAGGCCTGGCGGGTCGACATGATGTGCGAATTCACGAACTGCATAACTCCGTCGGCAGTCGGAGGCAGTTCATTGGGCCCGGTTTTTCTGAACACTGAGGGGATTGAATTCGGTCGCGCAACTACTTTGATGCTGACCACACTTTTCATGGATGAGTTGTTTTTTGTGGTGTCCTGTCCGTTCGTCGTGCTTCTCACCTCCCAATCCGAAATATTTAATTCCGGGGCAACTTCCTTTTCATATGGAATTAAATATACCTTCTGGGGCGTATATTCCCTTATCTCACTCTGGACCTTTATCTTATTCATGGGTATAATCTGGAAGCCGAAATGGATTCAGACAACCTTGAACAAGATAGCCTCATGGAGAATCCTGCGAAAATGGAGCAGCTCCATAACCGGATTGGGCGACAACATGATTGCAACCTCGAAGGAATTACGCTCCAAGCCGTTCAGATTTTGGCTGGAAGTGTTCTGGGGGACAGCGCTGGCTTGGACGGCCCGCTATTTTGTAGTCAATGCGCTCTTCCTCGGTTTCCTTCCCGGGACGGACCGTTATCAATGGATAATCCTGGCGCGTCAGTTTGTCATTTGGGTTGTGCTGATGGTAAGTCCGACTCCCGGAGGCGCGGGACTCAGCGAATGGATATTCTCGAATTATTACGGGGATCTTGTCGGGACTGCAGCCATGGCCCTTGTTCTTGCCATCTTCTGGCGACTGATCACATATTATCTCTATCTCGTTATCGGATCTGTGATAGTTCCCCAATGGTTCAGGACAACCTACGCTCGTTTCCGCGCGCGTAAGGATGAAGAGAGTCATACAGTTGACGATACAGAAAAAATTTCAACAGAAGCGACTGCCGGAGAATGAAAAGCGATGTCCTGATAGTCATTCCCGCGCGTTACGGGTCGACCCGTTTCCCCGGGAAACCTCTGGCGATGTTAGGGGGCCGGACAGTCATCTCCCGGGTATGCGAAGTGGCAGCCAGCTCCGGATATCCATTCATTGTTGCCACAGACCATGAGGAGATTGCCAGGGAGGTCAGAGGTCATGGATGGGAAGCTTTGATGACATCGGAAAATCTTTCTTCCGGAACCGAAAGGGTCGCTGAAGCCCTGACAAAAATAAATGGCGCTCCATCCGTTATAGTCAACATTCAGGGGGATGAGCCGTTTGTGACTGCAACGCAGATTCAACAGGTTGTAGACTTATGTCAGGAAAGTGAATGTGGGATCGCAACATTGGTTAAAAAAGCCGGTAAAGATAGCAGCATAGAGGAGATAGAGAACCCTAATGTTGTCAAGGTTGAACTGACCCGAGACGGAATTGCAACTGCCTTTTCCCGCTCGGTCATCCCCTTCCTCAGAAACGTATGTAGAGAAGAATGGCCACGGAAATATGAATACTTGCTGCATGTCGGACTCTATGCATTCCGGAAAGAGACATTGGAACAACTTGTCGCGCTTCCTCCGTCGCCATTGGAGAAAGCAGAGAGTCTGGAGCAGTTGAGATGGATAGAATGGGGATGGCGGATAAAAGCCGGATTGACAGAGACCAGCGGAATCGGAATCGACACTCCCGAAGACCTCAGGGAAGCGGAAAAATGGCTCCGTAACAAAAATGAATTCGGGAAGAGGGGAGAAGACGAGGAATAATATTAAAATCATAAAAAATATCAGCGAAATTTTTTGTAATTTTGCGGAGAAATCACTTCAACGTTAGAACAGAAATGAAAAAAAGTGCGCTTCAAAGAGTAAGATCAGAGTATCAGCCCAAACTTCCCAAGGATCTTCAGGGTCCTGTGAAGGTTAAATATGGCAAGCCCACCGAATCTGTTGCAGATCAGGCTGCAATAAAAGACCTATTCCCTCATACATACGGAATGCCGATCGTAGAATTCGAGAACGACGAGAATCCCACGCGTGTGGAAGAGCCGTTCAATGTCGGTATCATCCTCTCCGGAGGCCAGGCCCCGGGCGGACACAATGTTGTGAGCGGTATCTTTGACGGTCTGAAAAGCCTGAACAAGGAAAACCGTCTATACGGGTTCCTGATGGGTCCTGCGGGATTCATCAACCACCAGTATATGGAACTGACGGCTGGAATCATCAAGGAATACCGCAATACGGGCGGTTTCGACATCATCGGTTCCGGACGTACAAAACTGGAGAAGCCTGAGCAGTTTGATGCCGGTCTGAAGATTCTGAAGGAGCTCAACATCAAGGCTCTCGTAATCATTGGCGGTGACGACTCTAATACGAACGCCGCTGTTTTGGCAGAATATTACAAGAATATCGGCGCTGGCGTTCAAGTGATCGGAGTGCCCAAGACGATCGACGGCGACCTTAAGAATGAATGGATCGAGACTTCCTTCGGTTTCGATACGGCCTGCAAGGTCTATAGCGAGGTAATCGGCAATATCCAGCGCGACTGTAACTCTGCAAAGAAATATTATCACTTCATCAAGCTGATGGGACGCTCAGCATCTCATATCGCGCTCGAATGTGCGCTTGAGACTCAGCCGAACATCTGTCTTATCTCGGAAGAGGTTCAGGCAAAGCGCATGACACTCGACAACATCGTCAGCTACATCTGCTATGTCATTTCCGAGCGTGCCAAACTTGGCTGGAACTTCGGAACGGTTCTTATTCCGGAAGGCTTGATAGAGTTCATTCCTTCTGTCAAGGCTCTTATCGGAGAACTGAATGATGTTATTGAAGCCCACAATGAGGAGCTGGCAAATCTGGATGAGATTGAGAAACTCGAAAAGATCCATAGCCTTCTGACTCCAGCCAACGCGGACCTCTACAAATCGCTTCCGAAGAACATCGCCCTCCAGCTTAGCCTTGACCGCGACAGCCACGGCAATGTCCAGGTTTCGCTTATCGAGACAGAGTCTCTTCTCAGCGAGATGGTTGCAAAACGTCTTTCTGAGATGGCAGAGGAAGGACAGTATGACGGTAAATTTGCGGCCCAGCATCACTTCTTCGGATATGAAGGCCGTTGCGCCGATCCGACAAACTTCGATGCCGATTATACTTACGCCCTCGGTTACAATGCGGCGATGCTGATCAATTCCGGTCTGACCGGATATATGTCAAGCGTCCGCAACCTGACCGAGCCGAGCGAGAAATGGATTGCGGGTGGTATCCCCATCACGATGATGATGAATATGGAGCGCCGCAAGGGCGAGATGAAGCCGGTTATCCAGAAGGCTCTTGTCGACCTTCACGGACGTCCTTATCTGAAGTTTGCTTCGATGCGTGAGACGCTCGCATTGAACACCCTTTATCAGTATCCCGGCCCGATCCAGTATTTCGGTCCGTCAGAAGTTTGCGATCGTCCGTCGATGACGCTGCTTCTCGAACATGGAAAGGAAATTAACTGATAGCAACTTCCGGCCAATCCGGAACAAGGAGTTATGACTTGATAAGAGCCCGTCCCCCCATGATGTCTTTGCATTATAGGGGCGGGCTTTTTAATACTGAACTAACCAACATCAATATAATATGGCTGAAATTAAAAAAAGCAATTCCAAGATTGAATTGCTGCGCGACAAGGCCTGGGCACGTTGGACGGCACTCGGGTTGCTGGCCTTTGCAATGTTCTGTTCATATATCTTTATGGACATCCTGTCGCCTATCAAGGACCTTCTGCAGAGCACGCGCGGCTGGGATTCGACCGCCTTCGGAACAATGCAGGGTTCAGAAACTTTCCTGAACGTATTTATCTTCTTCCTCATCTTTGCCGGGATCATCCTCGACAAGATGGGAGTGAGGTTCACGGCTGTCCTCTCGGGAGTCGTGATGCTCGTCGGAGCCTGCATCAACTGGTATGCTTTGACGGATTCCTTTATCGGGAGTTCGCTCGATGTATGGTTCACAAATCATCTCAACTATATTCCCGTCTTTGACGAATTGGGGATCTCCCCCTTCTACAAAGGAATGCCCGCTTCTGCTAAACTGTCGGCTGTCGGCTTCATGATTTTCGGTTGCGGCGTCGAGATGGCCGGTATCACGGTGAGCCGCGGTATTGTAAAATGGTTCAAGGGCCGCGAGATGGCATTGGCAATGGGTTCCGAGATGGCGCTTGCCCGTCTGGGAGTTGCCACCTGTATGATTTTCTCGCCCCTCTTTGCCGAATTAGGTGGCGACATTTACGTTGCCCGTTCCGTGGCGTTTGCTGTCGTCCTCCTTATGATCGCGCTGATAATGTTTATCGTCTACTTCTTCATGGATAAGAAGCTCGATGAGCAGACTGGCGAAGCGGAAGAGAAAGATGAGCCGTTCAAGGTCAGTGACATCGGCAAGATCCTTTCAAGCTGGGCATTCTGGGTCGTTGCATTGTTGTGCGTCCTTTATTACTCGGCAATCTTCCCGTTCCAGAAATATGCGGTCAACATGTTGCAGTGTAACTTGACATTCACAGACGTGGCTCCCGAATCATTCTGGGCTTCCGATACGGTCACTGTGATTCAGTATGTGATAATGATTGTTGTCGCAGTCGCATCCTTTGCGAGCAACTTCTCGAAGAACAAATCGCTCAAATATGGAATGCTGACAACTGCCATTGTCGCGCTTGTCATCTACTGCTACATGGGCTTCATGCGTCAGTCGGCTGCTGCCATATTCGCAGTCTTCCCGCTGCTTGCTGTCGGAATCACGCCTATTCTTGGCAACTACGTTGACTATAAAGGAAAGGCGGCTTCCATGCTTATCCTCGGAGCACTCCTTCTGATCATCTGTCACCTGACGTTCGCCTTCATTCTCCCGATGTTCAAGAGCAGTCCGGTCGGAGGAGTCGTTGTGGCCTACGTGACGATTCTCGTCCTTGGAGCCTCCTTCTCGCTCGTTCCGGCCTCTCTTTGGCCGAGCGTTCCGAAACTTGTGGACGCAAAGATTATCGGTTCGGCTTACGCCCTTATTTTCTGGATCCAGAATATCGGTCTCTGGCTTTTCCCGATGTTGATCGGTAAGATCCTTGACAAAACCAATCCTGAAATCACAGAGGGTCTTGCAAGCGGCGCGTTGACTCCGGAGCAGGCTGCCGTCAGCTACAACTATACGGCTCCGCTCGTGATGCTTGCTTGTCTTGGCGTGGCTGCCCTCATTCTTGGATTTGTCTTGAAGGCAGTCGACAAAAAGAAGAATCTTGGTCTTGAGCTTCCCAATATCCAGAATGAAGCCGAGTTCGTTCCTGAAGAGGCTGAAACAGCAGAATTGTAATTTTCAACTTCAATAACAGATTTAAAGGCGTGGCTGGCGAATGTCAGTCACGTCTTTTGGATTTGATGGGGTATAAGAAAAATTGTCCGGAGAACGTTATAAAGGTATGGAGAAATCTGGAAAAATACTTTGTGGGTTGTTACTGGCATGCAGCATGAGCGCCGCCGCTGAGAATGTTTCGCAAAAGCAAGCTTCTCAGATTGCGTCGACATTCTTTAACGCCGCTTACGGCGAATTTGTGGCTGCTCCCAAACTTTATTGGAATGGGCGCCAACTAACGAACAATCGTCTTTTTGCTCCCTTCTATATTTACAACCACCCCAAGGGAGGATTTGTGATTATCTCCGCGGATAGCAAGGCATTCCCAATTCTTGGATATGGACTCTCATCCAAATTTGACAAGGAAACCCTCGGGGAAGATGAGAAAAAACTTTTGACCCAGTATGCGAGGGAGATTGAGCTGATCCGATATGATTCAAGGATTCCTGAGAGGGCAATGGAGGCCTGGCAAAAGATGCCGGAGGCAATCTATAGTTTCCTGAACACTCCTTACAGCACTCCGGAATTCGAGGCTCTGACGCCGGAATCGCAGGAGAAGATTGAGGAAATCGACAGGAGGAACGGATGGATAATGATTCCATCAGCTGTTGAGTTCCCTATATATGATCCGGAGCGATATCGGGAATATAGTTTGAGCGATGTTCTTGGCCCGGAAGAGGAAGTGCCGTTTGAGTTTTACGACAGTTTTATTCAGGAACTTCAGGAAGAAGACCGTATGCGCGCGGCTGCCCTGGAAGAGTTGTTGAATCCATCCAAGCCGGTTGTGAAAAATTTAGGAGGAGCGCATTACAATATCGCTTACCCTGAAGAGATAAAGCTGGTCAGGGTATATGCAATGGATGGCCGTCGTGGAGTGGAGAAATATTTTTCATCTTCTCAACAAGTCAATCTTGACTTGTCGTCCCTCCCTCAAGGTTATTACGCGGTCATGGCTCTCTCCGAGAATGGAACAGTCTACGGATTGAAACTCGCCCGCTAAATGATCAATCCTTTTCCCTCTAAAAGATTTTCCCTATAATGGACGCAAAAAAGAAAAAGGCTCTATCACGCATATTGGCGTGGATAATTTTAGTTGCCGTAGTCGTGGCCATCTGCTTGACTTTCCCGAGGACTCCATGGTGGTGTTACCTTGATGTCTTCTTCGCTTTCATGATGGCTTTCTGCAACCTGCTGTCCGTATACATGGATAGGCTCCCCGGAATTTCCAGGCAGTTGGGGGTATGTTCGCTTGTGTTCCTCGTTTTGATGATAGTGGCCTTGATAGGGGAGTATATTGCTCTTAATTAAGACCCCGTCTCATAAAATTTCAGAGTTTCCGGGGTTAAAGCAGCCCTTTTCCTTGCCGGATAATTTCCGGGGGTGAGGCGAGGCAGTCAACAATCGTGGACACTTCCGTTGTCCCTTCTTCTCCCTCCACCATCAGATCCAGCTGGCCGTCATAGGACTCTTCTATAAGGTCCGGACTGACCGCATAGTCAGGATCATCATATTTTATAGAAGTTGAAAGAATCGGATGTCCCGTATATTCGGCCAACTGACGCGCAAAATTGTTGTCCGGAATTCGGATGCCAACCACTTTTCTGCCTTTGAAGGCTTTTGGAAGAGAGGAAGCTGCGGGAAGAAGAAATGTGAAAGGGCCTGGAACATTCTCTTTCATCAGCTGGAAGCTTTCATTTTGGATCTTTGCATACTCAGCGGCCATAGATATATCTGAACAAATAATCGAAAGAGGCTGTTTCGAAGGGTCTATCCCTTTGGCCTTGCAAAGGCGATCGATAGCTTTCGGGCTCAAGGCATCGCACGCGATAGCATACATCGTATCCGTAGGCATCAGAATAACGCCACCATTATCAATCACTTGCGCAACTTCTTGAAGTTGTTTGCGGGAGGGCTTGTCGTTCCAAATCTTGATTCTTCTCATAGCAATTGCAAATGTAAGGATTTTTTGCTTAATTTTGCATAGGAAAAAGGGACTAAAAACAAGTTCTGAAATCGATTCGTAAAGACAAAAACATCATGCGAATAGCCATTATCGCTGCCATGGATAAGGAAGTGGCGCTGCTTCTTAACCTCATGCCCGATCATTCCGAAGTGGAAGCCGACGGGCTCAAATTTCGTGTCGGAGAAATTTCCGGCAAGACAATATCTGTCGCCAAATGCGGGATAGGGAAAGTTAATTCTGCCGTCAACACCTATCGATTGATCAAGGCATTCCAGCCGGATTTGGTGATCAACAGCGGAGTTGCAGGCAGCGTTGATGAACAAGGGAAGATAGGGGATGTTCTTGTGTCGGACGGTATAGTCTATCATGATGTGTGGTGCGGGCCCGGCACGCTGATTGGCGCTGCAGATGGTTTCCCGCAAATATTGACTCCGGATGACAGCGCTCTGAAGGTTTTGAAAAGATTGGGAGAGGGCCGCGATGATTTCCATGCCTCCTTGATAGCTACCGGAGATATATTCGTATCAGAACCTGAACAGGTCGCAGCCATCAAATCCAAGTTCCCGTCTGCCATCGGATGCGATATGGAATCGGGAGCCATCGCCCAGACTTGCATGATGACTGAAACGCCCTTTATCATTGTGCGCGTGCTGAGCGACCGCCCGGGTTCTGGAGATAACATTTCAGAGTATAAGAACTTCTGGAGCATTGCCCCCGAGAAGACCTTCGAAATTGTCGAACAACTAATCAAAGAATTATAATGAATAATTTCACCAAACATACCCGTGAGGAAAAACTTGAGGCAGTAAGCGAGTTTCTCGATGTCCTGGAGACCCTGAGAGTCCAGTGCCCGTGGGACAGGAAACAGACAAACCAGTCTCTCCGTTCGAATACCATAGAGGAGGTTTACGAACTGGCCGATGCCCTCATCAAGGAGGATAATCAGAATATTTGCAAGGAGCTCGGCGATGTGCTTCTGCATGTAGGTTTCTATGCCCTCATCGGGGAGGAAAAGGGTGAATTCGATTTGGTGGATGTCTGCCGGATGCTTAATGACAAGCTAAAATTCCGTCATCCACATATCTACGGGGAAATCCATGCCGACACTCCCGAGGAGGTCCTGCAGAATTGGGAAAAACTAAAATTGAAGGAAAAGGATGGGAATAAGACTGTCCTTGGTGGAGTCCCGGACGCGCTTCCCGCCATGATCAAGGCCAACCGGATTCAGGAAAAGGCCAGGAATGTCGGCTTTGACTGGGAGAATCCTTCAGACGTTTGGGAGAAAGTAAAGGAGGAGACGGCCGAGGTTGAGCACGAAATTGAAACCAAAGACCCAGAACATCTTGAAGAGGAGTTCGGCGACCTTCTGTTTGCTGTCATCAACGCTGCCCGGCTCTATGGAGTCGATCCTGAATCTGCCCTTGAAAAGACCAATAAGAAATTTATCAAAAGATTCAATCATATAGAAAGAAGGGCCAAAGAAATGGGTAAATCCCTTTCTGAGATGACGCTTGATGAGATGGATAGCTTATGGAACGAAGCGAAGCTGGAGAAATAAAGCTGTGCATAACTGAGAAACCGAGTGTCGCCAAGGATATAGCCAATGTCCTTGGCGCTAATATTCGTCATCCCGGTTATTTTGAGGGGAACGGCTATTGGGTCACGTGGACATACGGCCATCTTTGCACACTCAAAGAACCGCAGGACTATACTCCTTATTGGAAAGTATGGTCGCTCGGCTCCCTTCCGATGATCCCGCCTAAGTTCGGCATCAAACTTATCGATGACGAAGGGGTCAAACGTCAGTTTGCAGTCATTGAAGATCTCATCAAAAAATGTAAGGAGGTCATCAACTGCGGCGATGCCGGCCAGGAGGGGGAAGTGATCCAAAGATGGGTCATGCAGAAGGCCGGGTGCGAGAAACCGATCAAAAGACTTTGGGTGAGTTCGCTGACCGAAGAAGCCCTTCGCGAAGGCTTCAAGCATCTGAAAAATCATGTTGATCTGGAACCACTCTACACGGCAGGCTTGTGTCGGGCAATAGGGGATTGGGTTCTCGGAATGAATGCTACCCGTCTTTATACCCTTAAATATGGAACGAATCGGCAGATTTTGTCGGTTGGGCGCGTTCAGACCCCAACGCTCGCCCTTGTCGTGAACCGTCAATCTGAGATTGAGAATTTCAAGCCCAAGGACTTTTGGGAGCTACGCACTTACTACCGGGATACGCTTTTCACCTACACCGGGAAAACCTTCGAAAAGGAGGAAGAGGCCTCCAAACTCCTCGAACAAATTAAGGAGGAGATCTTCCGCGTAGAGGATGTCCAAAAGAAGAAGGGGAAGGAGGCTCCTCCGCGTCTGTTTGATTTGACGGCTCTCCAAGTCGAATGCAACCGCAAATATTCCATGGGGGCTGAACAGACGCTCAGGACAATCCAGGCGCTATATGAAAAGAAGCTGACAACATATCCACGCGTAGACACGACTTATCTGACCGAGGATATCTATCCCAAATGTAAGCAGATTCTCGGTTCGCTGTCCCCATACGCCGGCCTTGTGAGCAAAATCTCCGGAAAGCCTCTGAAGAAAAGCAAAAAGGTCTTTGACAATTCAAAAGTGACGGATCATCATGCGATAATCCCAACAGGGCAACCTCTTCCTTCAGGACTATCTATAGATGAAAAGAGAGTTTTCCACATTATTGCCCTTCGGTTTATCTCTGTCTTTTTCCCGGATTGTGAATTCGAGCAGACTATCGTCAAGGGCGCGGCAGGTAAAGTTGGTTTCAAGGCCACAGGAAAAGTGATCAAAGATCCGGGTTGGAAATTGGTTTATGGATATGGGAAGAAGGAATCGATAGATAACGCGCCCAAGGAGGAGGATTCTGAAGACAAAGAGATGCCTCCTTTTGAGGCTGGAGAGTCGGGTCCCCATAAACCCCTGTTAGGGAAGAAGACAACTCAGCCTCCGAAATACTTCACTGAGGGAACCCTTCTAAAAGCTATGGAGACAGCAGGCTCGACTGTTGAGGATGAAGATTTGCGTGAATCCTTGAAAGCCAATGGTATCGGTCGTCCTTCAACGCGGGCGGCGATAATAGAAGTGCTTTATAAAAGGGGATATATCCGAAAGGAACGCAAATCAATTCGCGCAACAGAAGCGGGGATTGAGTTGATTTCCCTGATAAAAGAAGAGCTGCTTAAAAGTGCGAAACTGACCGGAATCTGGGAGGGAAGGTTACGTCAGATCGAACGGGGGGATTACTCAGCTTCGGAATTCATCGCCCAGCTAAAGGCCATGATTAATGACATAACCCTCACCGTTCTGCGGGATCCTGAAAACCGAAGAATAGATGCCCGTCAGGGAGAAGAGGAGAAAAAGGGGAAAGGGAAAGGAAAGCAACCCAAGGCAGTTAAACAAGAAATGGACACAAAATGAGCGAGTCAACGCAATTTTGGATTGTAGGCATTATTCTGGCAGCGATAGTCATATGGCTAATCTACAGGTTATTCAGCAAGAAGGGACGTAAGGCCGGAAGCCAATCCCCCTGCTGCGGATGTAGCCTTTCGGATGCCTGCAACAAGAAAAACAGGCCCGAAAGTGATATGGATTGTGAAGATGTCCATAAATAATCATCCGGCCCCGGGTAACTCTGAAAATTGAAAAGGGGTCTTATTTTTTCCAGAATGAAGGAGTGAAAACCAGAAGCACGGTAAATAGCTCCAGACGGCCCACAAGCATGATGAAGGAAAGAATCCACTTGGCGATGTCCGGAATGGCTTCATAATTTCCCGCAATCCCTGTCGTATCTGTTCCAAGGCCTGTATTGGAAATGGCTGACAATGCGCAGAAGAAGCTGTCGCGCATTGGAAGTCCGAGCAGAGTAAGGGCCATTCCGCCGACAAGGATGACAACGCCGTAAACAATCAAAAAGGTTAGAGCCTTTAGGACTACAGGTTGTGGAGTTCCACGGCCGTTCATCGTAACGGTCGTGACGGCGTTGGGATGCATCATCTTGTAAAATTCATTTTTGAGGAACTTGAACAGAATGACGAATCGGTCGATTTTTGCACCTCCAGATGTGCTCCCCGCGCAGGCTCCCATAAACATCATAATGACGAGCAGCACTTCAGCCAACGGCCCCCAGTTGTGAAAATCCGGTTCGGTGATGCCTGTGGAAGAGAGGATGGAAATGGCTTGGAAAAGGGGGTCTATCGTCACATCGGAAACGTCCTCAACAAGGCCGTTGATGGAAACATTTATCACAAAAGTTATATAGCAAATGGCGATGATCCAGAGATAGACCCGCAGCGTAGTGTTCTTTAAAAGTTGCTTGGTCTTTCCGAGAGCCGCATTGAAAATCAATGCGAAATTTACACCGCCGATGAACATGAAGACCGTCATGACCCCCTTTATATAAAGACTATCCCAATCCTCAAGGCTCATGTCGGAATTGGAAAAGCCACCGGTAGACATGGTTGACAATCCGTAACATAGGGCGTCAAAGAAGTTCATCTTCGAACAACTCAACAGAATGATAAGGACAACTGTCAGGATTGCATATACTCCCCAGAGTCCTTTGGCGGTATAACTGACGCGCGGTCTCAATTTATCATGCGTGATCCCAGTCACCTCAGCATTGAAGAGCTGCATCCCGCCTGCGTAATTAAGCATCGGAACAACGGCGAGGGTGAATAGTATTATTCCCAAGCCTCCGATCCATTGGATGATACATCTCCATAAAAGAATCGATTTAGGGACATCTGAGAGGGAAGAGAGGACAGACGCCCCTGTGGTTGTGAACCCCGACATTGTTTCAAAGAACGCGTCCGTTATCGAAAGATGGGTTCCATAAAACATAAAGGGAAGCATTCCGAAAAGAGAAAGGATAACCCAGGTGAATCCGGTTATCATTATGGCTTCCCGCTTCCCCATTTCCCGGGAGGAAGGACGCAGACGTGCCATCCCGAAACCGCTGCCTGCCGTGATAAGAGTGCAGAACAGGAACGGGAGGGGGGATTCATGGGAGACCAGAAGGGCCAGGATTGTCGGAATAAGCATAAAGCCCCCCTCGATTAGGAGGAGAGCCCCGACCACCCTGAGAATCATCTTGATATTGATATAGGCGCGAGGGGATTTTATTAATCTCGTCTCAAAAGGCATTGTAACAGGGAATCAGTTCAACTAAACCATTTCTCAATTTTCTGGATCGTACCCATCAAACTGAAAACTATAACATTGTCGCCAGGCTCTATTTGGGTGTTACCGCCGACAAGCTGGACCTCCTCGCCCCGGACAAGGGCCGCGAGGGTCATTCCAAACGGAAGACGCAGATCCTTTACGGGAGCTTTGGTGATCTTTGCCCCCGGTTTCACAAGAATCTCTGCCACTTCGGCATCGGCGAGGGAAAGAAAACGGGAACTGCTCTCATCCTCGTCCAGAAGGAGGTTGAAGATTCTTCCGGATGCAATCAATTTTTTATTGATTGTAGTTCCTATGTTCAGATTCTCGGCGACTCCAAGGAATTGAAGGTTCTCGACGTCGGCAATCGTTTTCGGCACGCCAAAATCTTTTGCCGTCATGCAAGCTAGGATATTGGTTTCGGAAGAGTCGGTCAGCGCCAGAAAAGCATCATACTGATAGATGTTGTTGTCCCTAAGCGCTTCGATGTCGCGTCCGTCAGCGTTGACAATCTCGCATTGCGGGAGGGTGACAGCAATTTTCTCACAGTTCGCCAAATCCGTATCAAGGATCTTTATCTTGTATTTATCCTGATACAATTCTGCAAAGCGGACAGCTATGCGGCTGGCTCCCATAATGAGGGCCTTTTTTATATTGCGTTTTGTCTTTCCACAAATTTTCATCAACTCCTCGATATAAGGAGGGGTCGTGATGAAGTAAACGATGTCGTCATTGCGGATTTCATCATTACCATTAGGAATGATGGTCTCGTTGTTGCGTTTAATGGCGGCGATATGGAAATTATGGGCAGTGACCGGAAGATCGCGCAGCTTGCAATCGATCAATGGGGACTTCCCGTGGAGCTTGACGCCGATCATCATAAGTTTGCCGTCGTGAAATTCTCCCCAGTACCTTGCCCAGTTGTGCGCCAGAGACGAGGCTATTTTATTGGCGGCAAGATTTTCGGGATAAATCATAAAGTCTACTCCCATCCTGCGAATCACATCAGCATTCTCCGGCACAAGGAATTCATTATTGTCTATACGGGCAACAGTCTTTTTGGCTCCGAGCTTTTTTGCAATCGCGCAACTCGTGATGTTCCGCGTCTCATAGGGGGTGACGGCTATATAGAGATCAGCTTCGCGCACTCCGACATCCTTAAGACACTCAAACGAACTAGTCGAGCCGTTATAGGTCATAAGGTTATAGTGGGAATCTATGATGTCGAGGCGCGACTGATCATTGTCAATCAGAGTAATGTCCTGATCCTCCCTGGAGAGCATCTTTGCCAGATGAGTGCCCACGGCGCCTGCGCCAGCTATGATGATTTTCATAAGTTGAACGATTCAGCAGCAGCTAATATTCCATCGGCATCATAGCCGGATTTTTTCTTTAAAGAGTCAACGCTTCCATGTAGCAGCCATTGATCGGGAATTCCTAAGTTGACAATTGGAAGACTCTTTCCGCTGGTTACAATCCAATCGGAAACAGCTGATCCGAAACCGCCGTTGACGGAGCCATCCTCGACTGTGATGACTGCTTTGAAGTTGTCTAAGACCTGTTTAAGGAGGCCTTCATCCAACGGCTTTGCCCATATCATGTCGAAGACAGAGGCTTCGATTCCTTTGGATTTCATTTTTTCAGCAGCCTGAACTGCATCCGAGGCCGCCGGACCTATTGTTAGAATTGCAATATCTCCCTGTTCTTTCCCGTATAATTTCCTGCCCTTACCAAGTTCAACAGGAGTTGTCGATTTTTCATCTCCGATAGCTTTCCCTCTCGGATACCGGATTGCCATCGGCCCCCGATAGTCGGCCGCAAATTCCATCAGGCCTCTTAACGTGGCGGCATCTGCCGGAGAAGCTACAGCCATTCCGGGAATCATTCGTAGATATGTGATGTCGAACATTCCATGATGAGTGACACCATCTTCGCCAACAACGCCCGCACGGTCGATACAGAACGTTACGGGGAGATGTTGGATCGCAACATCATGAATGATGTTGTCGAGGGCTCTTTGGAGGAAGGATGAATAAATGGCCACAAATGGATGTTTTCCGGCTGCAGCGAGTCCTCCGGCGAATGTGACGGCATGTCCTTCCGAGATTCCGACATCATACATTCTGTCCGGAAATTCCTCCGCCAACATCCCTACGGACGTTCCGGAGGGCATTGCTGCAGTGATTCCCACAATGGCAGGATCTTTTCTGCATAGCTCCACAAGTTCTTTTCCAAACACTTCCTGCCATAGCAGCTTCCTCGAGGGCGTTGCCTCGGAGGCCCGCAGTCCGGTGGACGGATCAAATTTGCCGGGAGCATGCCATGGGGCCGGATTTGATTCGGCCGGCGCAAAGCCTTTCCCCTTGACTGTATGGATATGGAGCAGACGGGGTCCCTTCATGTCCTTTATATCTTGCAAGGTCTTAACGAGTTTTTCAACATCGTTCCCATTTACGGGGCCGAAATATCGGATGTTGAGACCTTCAAAAATATTCTGCTGCTGGGTTATCAGCGCTTTGAGGGCATTGCTGAAACGGAGCATCATCCCTTTCCCCTTGTCCTTTATCAAACCGGCCTTGCGGAACGCCTTGTAAAGGCCAAAGCGGAATCTGTTATACCTTTTGGAAGTTGTGATGTCAGAAAGATAATGATGAAGGGCCCCCACATTGTCATCGATCGACATATCGTTGTCGTTCAAAACGATAAGCAGGTTGTTGGGGGAATTGGACACATTGTTCAGCCCTTCAAAAGCAAGGCCGTTTCCTATCGAGGCATCCCCGATCAGGGCCACTGTCTTGCGATTTTCATTCCCGGGAGTTGTCTGATCGGCAATGGCCATTCCAAGGGCAGCCGAAATTGAATTCCCGGCATGGCCGCATACAAATGTATCATAGTCGCTTTCAGCAGGGTAGGGAAATCCGCTGATTCCCCCTTCCGTCCGTTGAGTGCGGAAGGACTCTTTTCTTCCTGTCAGCAGCTTATGCGTATAAGCCTGATGACCAACATCAAACACGAGGCGATCTTCGGGCGTGTCAAAGACATAATGGAGCGCAACGATTATCTCCACGGCTCCCATGCTCGACCCGAAATGGCCTGGATTCCGTGACAGATTCTCTATAAGGTATCCCCTGATCTCCTGACATAATTGCGGAAGCTGATTTTCTTTTAGCTTGCGTAAGTCAGCAGGAGACTTTATGGAATCAAGCAGAGGATATTGCGTTGTCAAGACTTCTGAGTTCGGTTGTTCAGACATATTTGTTGAACCATTATTGAGGAGAGAGAAGCGATATCATGATCAGCTGTCACCTTTCTTTCCTTTATATTTTTTATAAAGGGGAACAAATATGATGATTCCGGCCATAGCTACTATGAGCAGATTGTAAAGAGTGAAACCGCTCTTTAAGATCGCCCATGAAATCCATACCCAAAGGAGGAATAGCAATATGAATCCGAATAAAGATGCGCTTCTCATGATTCCGAGTTGTTATGCGAAATTAGCAAAAAATCCCCGAAATTCATAAGGATTCGGGGATTTTTAGTTCGGCGCGGGTTCAGATTGGTCTTAGCCCCCGTCTTATTCTTCCACAATTTTAAATTGGTCAGCGTCTTTCCAAGCCGGGAATTTAGTCCTGAACCGTTCCAATTTTTCTTTATCCAACACTCCGTAGATCAGGTCTTCGCCATTTCTAACAGAGATGTCCTTCCCCTTGAAATCGATAACGGCCGACGACCCGTCATATTCAAAACCGTTGGAATCCGTTCCTCGACAGTTGACGCCGATTACATACGCTTCATTTTCAATGGCTCGAGCCGTCAAAAGAGAGTTCCATGCCCCGATTCTTGCAACGGGCCAGTTTGCCACCGCTATAAGGAGATCATACTCATTGTTGACATTGCGACACCATACCGGGAAACGGATGTCATAACAGACCACCATTGCAATATTCCATCCTCTGAATCTGACTTTCAACCTTTCATAGCCACGCGAGAATATCGTGTTCTCTCCTGCCATTGTGAAAAGATGTTTCTTGTCGGCAAATGTTTCTTCTCCCGAGGGTTCGATGAAGAAGGCCCTGTTATATAATGACCCTCCCGTATCGGCGATGAAACTGCCGGCAAGGGCTATCCTATATTCGGCCGCCAGACTTTTCAGGCGTTCGATTGTTTGGCCGGAGTTTCTCTCGGCCATTTCCCTCACTGCCTCCTTATCCATATTCCCGGGGAAACCAGTAGAGAAAGTTTCGGGGATCACCAGAAGATCTGTCTCCGGATGAAGATTTGCGAGAATCCTTTCGAGATTGGAGAAATTGAGCATCTTGTCTCCCCAGGCGATCTCCATTGGGGCGAGTGCCACTTTAAGGTTAGTGAAAATCATCGAGAATTGTAGTTTTGATAGTTGCTCAGTATCAGAAAGCATTAAAAAATTGTGGGCGCGGACTCAATTCGGTCCGCACCCGCAAATTCTTATAAAGCAAATTTTTCAGGATACTTGCCCGCTTCCAGAAAGGAGGCATAATAATGCTTCACTTTCAACATGTCGGCATCCAGATTTCCCGTTGGGAATATTTCTTTATCAATGATAATCTTTTTATTCTTATAGTCTATCACTCCAAATTGAATAGGCACCTCAGCACCGTTCGCAATTCGGAGGAAGCCTGTGCGCCAGTCAGCTCTTTTTGACCTCGTCCCTTCGGGCGTTACGGCCAGATTGAGGTAGCTGCGAGTCTTGAAATCCGAGATTATCTTTTCGACGAGCGTTCCGCCCGTGCTTTTCGGAGGCACGGGAATACCTCCGACGCTGTAAAGAAAATATTTCAGGGGAAAGAAAAACCAAAATTGCTTCATAAGGAAATTAGCTTTCCTTCCCAATGATTTGTATGCCGCAAGGCCAAGCGGGAAGTCCCAATTCGACGTGTGGGGAGCGACGCAAATGACGCATTTGTCCCTTTGGGGAGCAGTGATGTTTACTTCCCAGCCAAATAGTTTCAATAATCTTCCCCAGACGTTCATTGCTATAAGACAGAGGCTTATTCTGCCGCAGCCTGTTTATTCTGCGACTTCACTTCTTCGGGAATAGCCTCGTTGAAGAGTTTCACGCCCTCATTGACCTCATTATCAAATTCCCCTTCAATTTTCTTGAAGAGCTGACGGAAAAAGTTGCGTTTTGCCTTGGCGTATGCCTCGGGGTTCTCAAATGAGCGCATTCCGCGGTCAAAGAAAATATTGGCGTTGTTTTTTGCTTTGCCGACTGCGCCAAGGACTGTCTCCATTGCTTTTGCAATCTTTTCCTTGTCGACGCCTTCCACATTATAGTAATAATGGATCATTTCGTCGATTACAGATGCGCCCAGAGCATCTACATATTTCTTGAAGTCACGTTTGTTAACTGCCATAATTTTGAGTTTTATTCCTCGCCTCCCTTGAATTTCACTTCCCGGAATTAAGAGGATAATTTTAATATTTCTATCACTGAATTGAATAGGGGTGTGGGCCACGCCCTCTTCAATATGTTCGTTAATGCAAATTTACAAAAACTTTTCAGATTCCCGGCATCTCCCTTGTGAAATTTAATGTCATCTTTCCAAAAGGGGATGGGGGAAGGGGTAGAAATGGTTAGCCGGTTATTTCAGAATGTCGATTGCCACGCTATAGTCGGGCTCGTGTGTTATTTCCTCAACCAGTTCTGTAGCTATAACCTTCCCTTCCTCATCAATGACCACCAATGCTCGGGTATAAAGCCCGCGTAGCGGCCCTTCTTCGATCCGGACACCGTAATCACTTCCAAATTCCGACCGGAAACCTGAAGCCGTGGCGACATTCTCGATTCCATTGGCCGAGCAGAAACGAGTGGCGGCAAAAGGAAGATCCATCGACACGCATAAGACAACCGTGTTTTTGAGTGAGGAAGCCTCCACGTTGAACCTCCTGACACTTGCTGCGCAAACCTCTGTGTCAAGACTCGGGAATATGTTAAGGACGATACGTTTGCCCTTATAGTCGCTGAGACGGATATCGCTCAAATCCTGAGCAGTCAGGATGAAATCAGGAGCTGCGTCTCCTACTGCGGGAAGGTTACCGGAAGTTTGCACCGGATTGCCGGAAAATTTTACTTCTGCCATGATTCAATATTTTAGTTTTATGTTTATAATTTTCTTTACCTTTTATAACACATGGGTTAAGGGTAAGGTTGAATAAAAAATGTTGGTGAGAGCTTTTCGGATTGTAATGCCGAAGGCAGGGAGAGTTAATTTTGATAATGAAAGGTTTTTAGATTATTAAAGAATTATTGGCATTCTATTTGTTATAATTTATGCTTATGACAGTTCAGAAAATGGGAAATATTAAAATGTCGGACGCCGTAGAAGTCTACGGGGCACGCGTCCACAATCTCAAGAATATAGATGTAACCATCCCTCATAATAGTCTTACGGTTATCACGGGATTAAGCGGTTGCGGAAAATCTTCCCTGGCTTTCGACACAATTTTTGCTGAAGGCCAGAGGCGTTATATTGAGACATTCTCTTCTTATGCCCGAAATATGTTGGGCTCTCTTGAGCGTCCCGACGTCGATAAAATTTCAGGCTTAAGTCCTGTCATCAGTATCGAGCAAAAGACGACGAACAAAAATCCACGCAGCACAATCGGAACCACAACGGAAGTATATGATTTCTTCCGCCTGCTGTTTGCCAGAATGGGGGAGGCCCGAAGCTATAAGACAGGGCTGCCGATGGTGAAATATACCCGCGACAAGATAGTTTCCATGATTTTTAAAGAATATGACGGCCGCAGAATCATGCTTCTGGCTCCTATCGTGAAGAACCGAAAAGGCCATTACAAGGAACTCTTTGAGAATCTCAGGAAGAAAGGTTATCTTTATGTCAGAGTGGACGGGGAGATCAAGGAATTGACTTACGGAATGAAACTGAACCGTTATCAGAATCACTCTGTCGAACTCGTTGTCGATAAATTGCGTGTGAAGGAGAGTGATTCCCAGAGATTGCGAGAGAGTATCGAGAATGCCCTCAAGCAAGGCGGGAAGATGATGATGGTGATGGATGGGGACACAGGTCAGATCAAACATTATTCTCAGGAACTGATGGATCCTGAGAGCGGGCTCTCATATCCGGAGCCGGCTCCGCATGATTTTTCTTTCAATTCGCCTAAGGGAGCTTGTCGCCGATGCAAGGGGTTGGGATTTGTGAACCTCGTAGACCAGGATAAGATTATTCCCGACAGGAAAAAGTCCATCTGGGATGGGGGAATTGTTCCGCTCGGGAAGTATAAGAATTCCCTTATTTTCTGGCAGATCGATGCGATATGCAAACTTCATGGGGCCGACATCAAGACCCCGATTGAAAAATTGCCGGAGGAAGCCTTGAATGATATTCTGAACGGAACGGATGAATATCTTGATATCAGCGGGGAAACTTCCTCGATGAGCCGTCTGAATGCATCTTACGACGGTCTTGTCAAATATATTGAGATGCAGCAATCGGAGGATGCCGGTGCAGAAGCCAACAAATGGAGCGGTCAGTTCTTTTCCCGTGCCGTTTGTCCGGATTGCAAGGGGGCGCGCCTGAACAAGATCTCCCTCCATTTCTTCATTGACGGGAAAAATATTGCAGATGTGGCATCGATGGATTTGGCTGAACTTTATGAGTGGACAATTGGTCTTGAGGATCGGTTGAGTCCGGCGAAGAGGGTAGTGGCCGAGGAAATCCTTAAGGAGATCAGAAGCCGTCTGAAGTTCCTTCTTGAGGTGGGCCTGGATTATCTTTCCCTCAATAGGTCGAGTTCCTCACTGAGTGGGGGCGAAAGCCAACGAATCCGACTTGCCACCCAGATCGGTTCCCAGCTTGTCAATGTCCTCTATATTCTTGACGAGCCCTCGATCGGACTTCATCAGCGTGATAATGTCAGGTTGATCAATAGCCTTAAGCAGCTGCGCGATAACGGCAATTCCATCATCGTCGTTGAGCATGACAAGGATATAATGCTTGATGCGGATTATATTGTTGACATTGGTCCTGGAGCCGGCAAAAAAGGGGGGGAGGTGGTTTTTCAAGGCACTCCAGATAAAATGCTCGCTTCCCATACGCTGACCTCCGATTATCTTAACGGGGATAAGAAAATTGAGATCCCGGAAAAGAGAAGAGAGGGGAACGGGAAGTTCCTAAAAGTCTTCGGAGCGACAGGTCATAACTTAAAGAATGTAGATCTTACGTTGCCTTTGGGAAAATTCATCTGTATTTCCGGGGTCAGTGGAAGTGGCAAGTCGTCACTTATCAATGGCACGCTTCAGCCAATATTGAGTCAGAAATTTTACCGTTCCCTTCAGGAGCCGCTTCCTTATAAAAAGGTGGAGGGCCTTGATAACATAGATAAGGTTGTCACGGTCGACCAAAGTCCTCTCGGAAGGTCACCCAGATCGAATCCGGCCACTTATACAGGAGTTTTTGCCGACATCCGCAAATTGTTCGTAGAATTGCCGGAGTCTAAAATCCGAGGCTATAAACCTGGCCGCTTTTCCTTTAATGTTTCCGGCGGCCGATGCGAAACTTGTCGAGGAAACGGCTACAGGACGATTGAAATGAATTTTCTCCCGGATGTATTGGTGCCGTGTGAGGAATGCCATGGGAAAAGATACAATCGTGAGACCCTTGAGGTCAGATATAAAGGGAAATCCATCGCCGATGTATTGGAAATGACTGTTGATCAAGCTGTTGAATTCTTTGAGAATGTGCCGGTTATATTAAAGAAAATCAAGGTCCTTCAGGACATCGGCCTTGGATATATTAAGCTTGGTCAGCCTTCAAGCACGCTTAGCGGTGGTGAAAACCAGCGAGTTAAGTTGGCTACTGAATTGGCCAAACGTGATACGGGGAAAACGATGTTTATCCTTGACGAACCTACCACCGGTTTGCATTTCGAGGATATCCGGGTGCTTCTTAATGTAATCAATAAGCTGGTTGAGAAAGGCAACACGATGGTCGTCATCGAGCATAATCTCGATGTGCTGAAATCAGCGGATTGGGTAATTGATCTTGGTCCAAATGGCGGACGAGATGGCGGACAAATTCTTGCAGAAGGTACGCCGGAGGATGTCGCAAAAGAAAATTCTCCGACAGCTGGATTTCTGAAGGAGGAACTTGAACTCACAAGAAAACTTTCCAAATGATTAAAGGAGCCGGATTCGTAAGACTCCGGTTTTTTATTGGTGAAAGGATAAGGATGGTTATTGGAATCATTTTCTACATAATCACTATTATGTTAAATAGAGCATATCGGTCAACATCTACGGATCAAGGCGTTTATTGACCTGCACCTCATTTTCAAAATATTTACACTCGTGAGTCGTTGAATAATTAGTTATATAAGGAGTGTTAACCCCGTTTACTTTTATTGAACCCAACAATTCAATTTATGAGCGATAAATATTTCAATGTTTATGACCGTTGGAAGATGTTTTTCTTTCTTTGTGGAGTTTCATTGTGCGGTACGGCTTCCTCTGCGGAGGTTTCATTTATTGGTCAATCGAAGGAGGTGCTCTCCTATGACGCCCAGAAAACGTCCGGTTTGGATCAGATTTTTGTTGCGTATAATATTTCGGAAATATCTGAAATGCGCGTTGCTGTCTCCTCTTCGAATGTCACGGTTGAGATATACTCAAATTTGGGCGGTGGATTTGCCGAACCTGTAAATTTTGAATTGTCAGACGGTTTCGCCGTCATTAGGAATCCGTCCGGAGATATGGGTTATATCGTAAGAGATGGTGATACTCCTTTTTATTATTGGGTCGTGAATTACATGGACCATTATTGTCATCTCAATTCCATTTCGCCCGTGGATGTTCAGGATTGTGATTATACTAACTTTAATGTCAATAATGAAGTTGAGGCTATCACTTATTACAGTATTGACGGCCGTCCGTGCGAATTGAGCCGTGAACTTATGTTAAATTATGACAATCTGGAGTGGGACGAGGATCAACAGTTTTTTCAAAATGTTTCCCAAAGTCAGACCTTGAGTCACGTGGGGCCTGTGCTTTCTATTAATCCACCACTTTATTGCGCTTCCGAAGTAACGCTTTCTGGAGACAGGTTTCTTGAAAAATGGAATTTGAAGCAGAGCGTTTCGACAATGCTTTCGCACCCCAATGGTCTGGCGGTCAGAACTGTTGTCGAGCAAACCAATGCTGATGACTCGGATGGAGAGAATCTCTCGAATGTGTTGAGGGGGGACGTTACAGGACTCGGTGGTTCGGCCCCGGCCGACATCTCTTTTATTGCTTTTACGTCTGATGCTGTCATTCATAATGAATGGCAAATTGCCACGGATAATAATTTTGAATCCATCCTCTATCGTTTCAATGAGAAAGAAATAGATTTTACTTTCGATACGGAAGGTCAGTATTATGCCCGCTTCATTGGTAGTAATTCGGATGGGTCTTGTGAAGAATATTCTGATGTCTATGAAATCGCGATCGGCGCGTCCGACCTCAGAATACCGAATGCCTTCTCCCCTAACGATGATGGTGTGAATGACGTTTGGAAAGTGGCCTACAGGTCGTTGTTGAGCTTCAATTGCTGGATATTCGACAGATATGGAAATGAGATATATCATTTCTCTGATCCTTCAGACGGATGGGACGGCAAAATCCGAGGGAAAAAGGCCAAGTCCGGAGTCTATTTCTATGTCATAGAAGCAAAGGGCGCCGACGGCAAAAATTACAAAAAGTCCGGCGACATCAACATAATCGACTACCGAAGGATAGGTTCTACAGCTTCAGAATAAGTAAATGAATGGAAAACAAAAAAGGAGTTTCGATTGAAACTCCTTTTTTGTTGCCTTGGAAAGACTCGAACTCTCACAAACGGAACCAGAATCCGGT
>CAYZQA010000018.1:0-38905 GCA_964480745.1 uncultured Sangeribacter sp.
TCATGTCAGGTTGTTCGATATGGACGCCTTTCCCGTTTGGCTATGCAAATTTAATGATTTTACTCCGTCCTATCGCATTATGGGAGATAAAAAATCACCGCGAAGGCTGAGCTTCACGGTGATTTTATCACGTTATTCTTTTCCTCGATTGTTGATCAATATGCCTTGAACGACATGTCCAGGCCTTTGACGCTATGGGTTAAGGCGCCTACGGAGATGAAATCAACTCCGGCTTCTCCGTATTTGCGGAGGTTTTCAAGTGTGATCCCGCCGCTCGACTCCGTCTCATAACGACCTCCTACCATTTCTACGGCTTCCTTCGTCAGTTCAGGAGTGAAATTGTCGAACATGATCCGGTCGACACCCCCATGCTCCATCACGCGACGGATGTCGTCAAGGCTTCTGACCTCGACCTCTATCTTGAGATCCTTGCCATTTTTCCGGCAATATTCCCGGGCGCGGGAGATGGCTTTCTCAATTCCTCCGGCGAAGTCGATATGATTGTCCTTGATGAGAATCATGTCAAAGAGACCGATACGGTGATTCGTGCCTCCTCCGGCTGCAACCGCTTCCTTTTCGAGCATACGCATTCCGGGAGTGGTCTTGCGCGTATCGAGAACTTTCGTGTGAAGGCCCTTTAGCTCATCCTGATAGCGTCGGGTCATTGTGGCGACCCCGCTCATGCGCTGCATGATGTTGAGCATTGTCCGTTCTGCAACAAGCAATGAACGAACAGGCCCCTCGGCCGTAAAGACGATGTCTCCTTTCTTTACTTCCGCTCCGTCCTGGATCATGACGTTCATCTTGATGGAGGGATCGACCTTATGGAGCACTTTCTCAGCTATTTCTACCCCTGATAACACGCCATCCTCCTTGATGATGAGGCGTGAACGTCCCATCGCAACCTCGGGAATAGTGGAGAGTGTGGTATGATCGCCATCCCCGACATCTTCCGCAAAAGCCAGGTCAAGCAGCTGGTCGATGAGTTCTTCTTTAGTCTTCATATCCGTTCTTACTTCTTTATTCCATCGCGGCGAAGGAGTGCCTCCGATGTTGGAGCCTTGCCACGGAATTCAACATAAAGGGTCATCGGGTCTTCCGTGTCGCCGGATTGAAGCATCTTCAGGAATTTGTCGGCTGTCTTGCGGTCGAAGATTCCGTTTTCCTGGAAGGCTGCAAAGGCATCTGCATCCAGAGCCTCCGACCACTTATAACCATAATATCCTGCGGCATAGCCTCCGGAGAACACATGGGTGAAGGCCGGAGAAATCATAGTTCCCTCCACGGGGGCAAACACCATTACCGGCTCCAAAGCCTTTGCCTCGAATTCTTCAATGTCGGCTGATGCGCGGAGAGGTTCTTCGATGAGGTGATAAGCCATGTCGAGGTATCCGAAACCAAGCTGGCGCATTGTTGAATATGCAGCCCCGAATTGTGCGGATTTCACGAAACGGTCGATCAACTCCTTGGGCATCTTTTTGCCGGTCTTGTAATGACGCGCGAATCCGTCGAGGAATTTCTGCTCCGTCATGTAGTTTTCGTTGAACTGGGAGAAGAGCTCTACGAAGTCATGGTCAACGTTGGTTCCGCTGAGAGATTCATATTTTGCCTCAGCTGAGAGACCATGAAGCGCGTGACCGAATTCGTGAAGGAACGTATTGACTTCATCCGGGTTGAGAAGGACGGGCTGGTTGCCGACAGGCTTGGAGAAGTTGCAGACAATAGAGATGAGCGGAAGAGTCTTTTCTCCTTCGTCGTTCTTGGATTCTGTACGGTATTCCGTCATCCATGCGCCTGAGCTCTTTCCTGGGCGATAGAAAAAGTCTGTGTAGAGCAGTCCAAGAAGTTTGCCGTCGCGTGCATACACTTCAAACACCTTCACGTCTGGATGGTAGCCCTCGATGGTTGTAGGCTTGAATTTGTATCCATAGAGCTTGGTTGCCAAGCCGAAGACCCCATCAATAGTGTTGTTGAGCTCGAAGTAGGGCTTCATGTCCTCGTCGTTGAAGGAGTAGCGGGCATTTTTCAGCTGGTCGAACCAGTAGGAGTAATCCCAAGGCATGAGAGTGAAATCGGCTCCCTCTGTCTGACGGGCATAATCCTGAAGTTCCTTTATTTCGGCCTTCATGGGATCCGTATAATTCGCGTTGAGGTCTGCGAGGAAGTCCATAACAGCCTTCGGGGTCTTGGCCATGGTATTGCCAAGCTGGTATTCAGCAAAGTTCTTTGCTCCCATCAGCTGCGCAATCTCGAGGCGGACGTTGGCAATATCCTTAAGGATCTGGACATTCGCAAATTCTCCCTCGATATTCTTAGAGCCGTTGATGCGGTATAGTTTTTCACGCAGGTCGCGGCGGGTCGAATATGTCATGAAGGGGGCATAACTCGGACGATAGATTGTGACGAGATAAAGCGATTCATCGTCAGCTTTTCCTTCTTCGGCGAGAGCCTCGGCGGCAGCGGCGCGGTATGCCTGAACAATGCTTTCGGGAATGCCGGTGAGGTCTTCCTTATGAAGCCACATCCGGCGTTCAGGATCCTTCATTGCATTCGTGGCGTTCTGGGCATATTTCAGGTTGAGGTCGGAAAGTTCCGCATTCAGTCGGCGGAATTTGTCTCTGTCCGCTCCCTTCAAGTCGGCTCCGCTGCGACGGAAGCTGTCGTAGGTCTTCTCAATCAGACGGAGGTCTTCAGGCGTGAGGGAAGTGTCTTTATCCTTGTTGTCATAGACCTGCTTGATGCGGTTCCACAGCCCTTCATTGAGCATGATGTTTGTAGAGTGCTCAGAGAGTTCGGGAGTGACCTTCGCAAGAGTGTTCATGAGGGCGGTGTCGCCTGTGGCATGCTCGACATTGCTTAGGGCAAGGATCGACCTGTTGAGGACTTCCCCTGAGCGGTCAAGAGCCACGATGGTGTTTTCAAACGTCGGCACGCTTCGTTGATTCACTATTGCGTTGATCTCCTCGTTCTGCAGGCGGATACCCTCCTTGATTCCTTCTTCATAGTCCTTGGGGGTCAGAAGGGAGAATTTGATCGTTCCGTAAGGGCCTTCGGGGCCTGTTACAAGCTGGTTGTTGCGGGCAGCATCAGCATCGGCGGCGATGGCGGAAATCGCCAGAGCCGTAAGCGAATGCAAGAAAAGTTTTTTCATTTTATCTTGATTTAAGTTTTATCTTCTTAGAATCTTAGAAGTTGACACCCAAAGATAACTTGGCCACTATCACATAGCGTCGGTCGAGATTGATCTGCTCCTTGTGACGTTGGTTGAAATATCGGAAGCCCCCTCCGATTATGAGGTAGCTGCGGGCGATTTTCGAAAGGCTTAGATTGATACCCAATCCGATTGAGCCGGAAATATCTCCGAAAGTGGGGGAATCTTTGAATGTGTTGAATGAATAGCCCCCTTGGATATGCATGAAGCAAGGAGAGGGCTTCGACCGGAAGTCTGTCCTGATTACGGCATACAGCGGCACATAGTTGGTCCCTTCATAGATTGACCTGTGGACACCTACGCCGACACCGGCCAGCTGGAGAAAGGGATTCTTATAGCCAAGCAGCACATCGATGTCGAATGTCGACATGTTGTGAGCCGTGCAGTCGATCGAGGACCCGACTTCTGCGCCCCAAGTGAAATGGGATGTCCCGAGGCTGAGGGATTTCTCCGGGAATATACTTTCTCGTTCTTGTGGGGCTCCCTTTTGATCCGGCAGGTCGGAAAATTCATCGAGCCTTTGTAGAGAAGAAAGAGAATCCGCCGGAACATTGTTGACGGGGATCACTACTTTTTTGGCAGCGGCTTTCCCCAGTCCATCCGTTGAGAAGGAGGGGGCGAGCAGGAAGGTTATTAAAACCAAAATCCCCATGACAAGGCGGCCGTTAAGCCGACATGTCATGGGGATTGTATGTCTGATGTTGGAATGCATTGTTCGGGAGATCTTGTTGGGAGTGGGGGGGTTACTCGCCGAGGTAGCTTTTGAGGAGCTTGCTCTTCTGGCCTTTCAGACGCCGGATAGCTTTTTCCTTGATCTGGCGGACACGTTCGCGCGTCAGGTCAAATTTTTCTCCGATTTCTTCCAAGGTCATTTCCTGGCAACCGATTCCGAAGAACATCTGAAGAATCTCGCGTTCGCGGTCAACAAGCTGTTTCAGAGCCCTGTCAACTTCTTTTGATAGCGATTCCCGATTGAGAGATGCGTCAGCCATCGGGCTGTCATCGTTGGAAAGAACATCGAGCAGCGAATTATCTTCGCCTTCAACAAAGGGGGCATCTACCGAAATGTGACGTCCGGAAACCTGAAGCGTATCGCTGACCTTCGAAACATCCATGTCGAGACGGGCAGCAAGCTCCTCTGTCGACGGGCGGCGTTCGTTCTCTTGCTCGAACCGCGACATCTCCTTTGATATCTTGTTCAGAGATCCTACCTGATTGAGGGGGAGCCGGACAATACGACTCTGTTCGGCCAAGGCCTGAAGAATCGACTGGCGGATCCACCACACTGCGTAGGATATGAATTTGAAGCCACGGGTCTCATCAAACTTCTGAGCCGCGCGGATCAAACCAAGGTTCCCCTCATTTATCAAATCGGGTAGACTCAGACCTTGGTTCTGGTACTGTTTGGCAACCGAAACCACGAAACGCAGGTTAGCCTTGGTCAGCTTCTCGAGCGCTGCTTTATCTCCTTTCTTAATTCGCTGAGCGAGCTCCACCTCTTCCTGGACAGTGATGAGCTCCTCGCGACCTATTTCCTGCAGGTATTTGTCGAGCGAGGCGCTTTCGCGGTTGGTAATAGATTTGGTAATCTTTAGTTGTCTCATAAGTAACTTCAAAAAATTGTGGCAAAGTTAGCGAAATTTTCCGACCTTTGCAACATCTTTTTGTATTTTTTACGGTTGTCAATCCGAGCTCTGACAGAAGCATATTTTTTCCATAAACTCTGTCAAAACCTTCATTGACTCCCTTATTGTTTAACTTGATTTTTATCTTTAAAACGCTTGATTATAAGTTTAGTTGCGTTAAACCTTGTTAATCTTCTGTCATAAATAATCAGTCTTTTCAATTGTCGCCGGCGAGGGCAACTGACGGCGATCGGGTTGCAATTTTCGAGCTCTGCGATTTTTTATTAATTTTGTATCGTGAACAAGGTGGGCAAAAATATTTACAGGGTCGCCCGGTCGTTGCTTTTTTCGGCTTCGATCGTTGCCGTTTCCATCCTTGCCCTCCTCTATGTTCTCCTCTCCGTGCCGGCCGTCAGAGATAAAATCCGCACGACGGTAGAATCCGAAGTTTCAGATTTCCTTCAGGCTTCCCTGACGATTAGAGATGTCGATATCCGTCCTTTCAATGAGGTCAAGCTGAAGGATGTCCTGTTGCTTGACCAACAGGGAGACACTTGCGTCAATATCTCGACCGTTGGCGCAGGCATTTCGTTGTGGAAACTTTTGGCCCGTCAGAAAATCGAGATCACTTACGCAGAAATTATCGGTCTGGACGCGCGAATATCCCAGTCGAGGGAGGGGGGAGAACTGAATATCCAGTTCCTTATCGATGCCTTTTCTCCGAAGGATAAATCGAAACCTCCTACAAGCTTCGACCTGGCTCTGCGGAGCATTGTTATCCGCAAATCCCGTGCCACTTTTGATAGGTTATGGACCCCTCCTGCATCAGGAACTTCCATTGATTTCAACCATGTTGCCATTTCGGATCTGAAGGCCGATATTGCCATTCCGACTCTGAAAAATGATGATTTTCATTTTGATGTCCGCCGCCTCGCTTTGAAAGAACAGAGCGGATTGACGATTGACGCCTTATCGTTTGTTGCGGCCCTTTCAGATAAGTCATTAAATCTAAGCAAGTTCACTCTCCGACTCCCGTCATCCCTAATTCATCTTTCAGAATTTCATCTGGATTATGACTCAATGAAGCGGATCCCGGATGCTCTCAAAGTCGGGAATCATCGTCTTAGAGTCCTTGATTCTTATCTCACGCCTTCTGATTTTTCTGCGTTCTTCCCCCCTTTGAAAGAGTTGAATGAGAGGTTGGACTTTTCTTTGTTGGCCGACGGAAATCTCGAGAACCTAAAGACCGTCTTATCAAATATTTCTTCTGAAGATGAGTCCCTGTCTCTTTCTTTGGATGGCTCGGTTGAAAATTTTCTGAACCCTTCCAAGTCTTCGTTTAATGTTAAAAGTTTGTTGCTAAATGCCTCTCCTATATGGATCGAGCGGGCTTGTCAACTATCAGGCAGTTGGGATAAAGCGTTGGAATGGTTAAGACCATTAGGGGAAGTTGAACTTCAAGTTTCCGGTTCCGGCCATTTAGGGCGAAAGATAGCGGAAACTAATCTTGAATTTTCTTCCGATCTGGGATTAATTTCTCTGTCGGCATCTGCCTCTGATTGGTCTGCCAACGGACTCTCAGCCTCAGCCGACATCGATATCCAGGATGTGAATCTTAAGGAATTGCCGGGCCTTGAGAAATTAGGCTTTGTCTCGGGTCGGGTTTCATGTGATCTCCGAGGCCCCTGGAAAAATCCGGAAGGAAGGGCGGATGTGGAAATTTCCAGGTTCGATTATCTTGCGACTTCATTCGATAGTATCAGCGTGGTTGCCACGAAGGTGGGTGAAGATGTCAAGGCTGATTTTCTCGTGTTGGACCAAAATGTCAACTTGCAGGGAAAAGCCGATATGAGAATCGCCCCCAAGGATCTGGGAATCGTCGCGGATGTCAGTGTCAACCGTCTGGTTCCCTCAGCTTTGGGAGTGACCGGAAAATACTCGGATTATTCGCTTTCCGGAAATGCCAATCTCTCTTTTCAAGGGGAAAAACCTTTGCTGGCCGTCGGGGATGCCATACTGACAGATGTTCGCCTTGCCTCTTCCGGAGGGGATAGTCGCCCCTTGACCATTCATTCTCTGAACGTATCCGTGGCTCCCGGCGATGAAGGCGGGAATGAAGGTCGTTTCGGAAAGTCAGTCTGGAGGGACATTAAGATAGATTCGGATTTACTTGACCTGAGTTTGAACGGTTGCTTTAATCCCCAGGATATCAAAGATTATAAGCAGGTCTGGGCTAAATTGAATCTGGTGTTGCACCAAGATGATGAGTTCTATCAGTTTTTCAATCTTCCGGTCAGGCCTTTGCGGAACATTTCTTTAGGTGGCGATTTCGATGGAGCAGCAATGAAAGGTTCGTTGTCGCTCGACGCTCCTTATATTTTACAAGGAAAATATAAGCTTATCCGCGACACGAAGCTGAAGGCGTCTTATGATGAAGCCTCCGGCGTTCAAGCGCTTGTTTCGAGCATTATCCCTGCGAAAAATGATGACCTCGCGCTATCGGTCAAAGCTGCCGGCGAGGGCGAGACGTTGCATGGGGAATTGAGATGGTCAACAACTCCTGCCGTCAATTCCGGACCGTCGGGACATCTTGACACAAGCGGAGGATTAAATGTTTGGGTAAGTAAGGCGCATGACCCAATGGGTTTGCAATCCTCCTCAAAAGATTTGAATATTAATATTGCCCGCTCAGGTTTCACGCTCGGAGGACGCGATTGGAGAATAGGGGAGAGCAAGATCGAGATTCGTAAGGACGTTATCTCCGTCAGTCCCCTGTTGATTGGCAATGGTCTTCAATCGATAAATATTTCCGGAACAGTGGGTAAGAACCCGTTGGATATTCTGACGGCTGAGCTTGTGGGAATCGATCTGAAGTATATTTTCGATATTCTCAATATCAATTATGTAACCTTCGGAGGATTGGCGACAGGTCGAGCGATGGCGAGCGGAATATTGGGTAAAGATTTTTCGGCCCGCACGGAGAATCTCGTTGTCGAAAATCTGAGCTATAATAATGCCGTGATCGGGCGCGGGAACTTGCTTGGCACATGGGATAATGGTGCAAAAAAGGTAGGGATTGGTGCCGTCATAAGTAATCCTGATGGTTCGGGAGTGAGTGTCGATGGTGGCGTCTATGTCGGGAGAGATTCACTCGCTTTTGCCTTTGACGCCCATAAGGTGAATGCCGCTTTGATCCAGCCGTTCCTGAAGGCCTTTACTTCTGAGGTTCGCGGTAAGGCGTCCGGAAAGTTGAAACTGTTCGGGACGTTCCAGGACGTAGACCTTATCGGAGATGTCTATGCTGATTCCGTCTCTATGAAAGTTGATTTCACGAATGTCACTTATACTGCAACAGACAGCGTCATAATGCGGCCCGGCCTTATCCACATCCCGGGTTTGCGGGCAACGGATAAGTATGGAAATTCTGCAACGTTGACGGGTGAAGTGAAGCATCATTATTTCCACGATGCCGACTTCCGGTTTAACATTGTTGACGCTAAGAATCTTCTCTGTTTCGATACGGATGAGAAGATAAATCCCGTCTGGTATGGGAAGATATTTGCCAGCGGCAAAGCCTCTATTTCAGGTCATCCGGGTATCGTCAGATTGGACGCAACCATGGCGACAGACAATGGCTCAGATTTTACGTTCGTTCTTGAAGACACCCAGACGGCTTCGGATTATGCCTTCCTTACTTTTTCGGATAAACGGAAAGAATCCATCATTGAAGAAAGGGGAACGCAAACATTGTCATTGGAAGAATTTTACCGGCAAAAAAGTTCCAACGATGGGCTGGACGAGAATTCCGATTTGTTCCTTCTTAACCTGAATGCCTCGGTCAACCCCGGGGCGAAGGTCAACATCGTTATGGATCCGGTTGCAGGAGATAAGATTTCTGCCGAAGGAAAGGGAGGCTTGAGGATGTCTTATTCCTCCGCTTCCGATGAATTGCAATTGTTCGGCAGCTATAACATAACTGACGGATATTACAATTTTTCATTGCAGGACGTCTTTCTTCGCGGTTTCAAGATCGAACCGGGGAGTTCCATCTCCTTTACAGGGGATCCTCTTGCCGGAGTGATGGATATTACGGCAGCCTATCGTGTCAACACGAGTCTTGCAGACCTCGACAAGAGCTTTGCGGCAGACCCGGAACTTAACCGGACAAGTGTGCCGGTCGATGCATTGCTGAAGGTTCACGGGCCTTTGACAGCTCCCGAAATCGGGTTTGATGTGACGTTGCCGACGGTTTCGCAGGAAGTGGAGCGAAAAGTCCGCAGTATCATTTCAAGTGAAGATATGCTCCAGCGTCAGGTTCTCTATCTGCTTGCGCTGAATAGGTTCTATACCCCGGAATATGCCGGAGGGACGGGCGGGGAGTTCGCTTCCGTTGCGTCGGCAACCCTCTCCTCCCAACTTTCCAATCTTGTCGGGCAGCTTTCAGACAAGGTGTTCCTCAACCCGAGTTTCAAGTCAGACAAAAGTGACTTTTCCGACATGGAAGTCAATCTGGCGCTATCATCGCGGCTTCTTGACAACAGGTTGCTGATAAATGGAAATCTCGGTTATCGCGACCGCAGCGTTTCGCAGACCACGTTTGTCGGCGATTTCGACATTGAGTATCTGCTCAATAAAGATGGAAAACTCAGGTTGAAGGCATATAATCATTTCAACGATGCCAACTATTATCTCCGCTCGGCATTGACGACGCAGGGCATCGGGATAGAATATAGAAAAGATTTCAATGATCCGTTTGCATTTCTCCGCCGGAGAAAGAAGATGGTCTTGCCCGCAAAGGAGGCCCCGGATAGTCTGGAGAATGAAAAGGGAAGTGAAAAGGAAGTAGTTTCTTCAGCAGTTGATTAATAATCGCTATTTTTGCATATCAATTTGAAGCATACCTAAAAATTTGAAGCATACCTAAAAATATGGGAGAGAGGAGAGGAAAGAATCGTGACAGCATAATCGGTTTGGGGAACTTGTCGACTATAACCGGCATGATCAAGAGAATCGGCATAGGGCGTAAGGCAGAAACTTATGGCGTTGCATTCGGCGGAGGGGGAGCTAAGGGGTTCTCCCATATCGGCACGATGCATGTGCTTAATGAGCTTGGTATAAAGCCGGATGTCCTTGCCGGGGTTTCGGCCGGTTCGATTGCAGCCGTTTTGTATGCCGCCGGTCTTACTCCCAAAGAAATCAGGGAGTGCTTTGTTGAATCCAGGAATCTCAATGATTTCCGGGAATGGATTGTCCCGAGAGATGGTTTTTTCAAGCTCGATCGGTTTGCCAAACTTCTCGAAAGCTGGTTGCCGGTTAAAAATCTTGAAGATCTGAATATCCCGACGGTTGTTTGCGCGACAAACCTTACTCGCGGAACGCAGGTTGGATGGTGTAAGGGTGAGATTGTCCCGAGGGTCATGGCCTCATGCAGTATGCCCGTGATTTTCAAACCTGTAAAAATCGGCAATTATTATTATGTTGACGGCGGAGTCATGCATAACCTTCCGGCATGGGCTATCCGAAAGTATTGCACAACCCTGATCGGATGCAATTGCTCCCCGCTTAACCGAAGCTACAAATATAAGGATTCCATCATGGACATTGCGATGAGATCCTTTTCGCTGGGAATGAAGGCAAATGTGATTGCCGACATGAATTTGTGTGATTACGTCGTGTTGCCTCGTGAGCTCGAGCAAAGCAATGTATTCGATTTGGCCGGGCTCGACAGAAATATCCAGTTTGGATATGAAGCTGCAAAAATCGCCCTGATGAACCTCAAAAAATAATTCTTCCCTCTCCCAAGACCTCCACAAAAAGAAAGAGAACAAATTGTGATATGAAAAAAGATAAAAAAGAAAAACTGATTATCTATCAGGCTTTCCCCCGGATTCTGACGAATAATAATGAGATCTGCGTTCCGAATGGAACGCTCGAGCAGAATGGTAGCGGAAAGTTTAAGGATATTACGCCTACTCTTCTCAAATCTATTTCCTCCTTGGGAGTCAATTGCATCTGGCTGACGGGAGTTCTCGAGATGGCCACCAAGACGGCCTATCCCGAGGCCGGGATTCCGGGCGACAACCCGAATATTGTCAAGGGAGAGGCCGGTTCGCCTTATGCCATCAAGGACTATTATGACGTTGCTCCCTCTTTGGCTGTAGATGTCAACAAAAGGATGGAGGAGTTTGAGGACTGCGTGAAAAGGATTCATGCAGCAGGCCTCAAGGTGTTTATAGATTTTGTCCCTAATCATACTGCAAGAGTTTATCATTCCGATAAGGCTCCGGAGGGCATCCGCGACTTCGGAGATGGCGACGATATAACCAAGTTCTATTCAAAGAACAATAATTATTATTATATCACAAATCAGCAGTTCTCTCCGGAATTCCCCTTGGATGCCGAAGGGGAGGCCTACCGCGAGTTTCCTGCAAAGGCAACCGGAAATGATTGTTTTACGGCTTTCTGCGGAAAGAACGACTGGTTTGAAGCCGTAAAGCTCAACTATGGATACGACCCCGGGTTGCATCGTGGAGATTATTATCCGGCTCCTGACACATGGCTGAAGATGCTCCATATATTGAGATATTGGGCCGCAAAGGGAGTCGACGGGTTCCGTTGCGATATGGTTTTCATGGTTCCTCAGGAATTCTGGCACTGGGCCATCCCTCAGGTAAAGAAGGATTACCCAGAAATAGTCTTTATAGGCGAGATTTATGACGTCGGTCTTTACCGCACTTTCCTTGACTATTGTCATTTTGATTATCTGTATGATAAGGTGAATCTATATGACACGCTGGTCGGCATTGAAAAATGGAATTGGTCGGCCGCTCAGCTGACCGGTTGCTGGCAGACCGTGGATGGCATCGGGGATTCCATGCTGAATTTTCTTGAGAATCATGACGAAGTCCGCTTCGCGTCCCGGGAGTATGCCAATGATCCGGCAAAGGTCGTGCCCTCGCTCGTGACGAGCGCCATGATCGGCAAGGGGCCCTTCATGATTTATTATGGGCAGGAATTGGGGGAGATGGCCCATGACAATGAAGGATATGCCGGAGACAACAACCGGTCAACCATCTTCGATTATTGGAGTTACGACACGGTCAGTAGATGGTATAATAATGGCCGATGCAATACAGCCAAACTGACTCCTCATGAAAAATGGCTGCGCAATCTTTATAAGAAAGTGCTGACGATGTGCAATTCGTCGGAAGCAATCCGGGAAGGGGCATTCTTTGACCTCATGTATGTCAATCTGCAAAATCCCGGTTTCAATCCTCATCGCCAGTTTGCTTTCCTTCGCTATTCCTCCAAGGAAGCTCTGTTGTTTGTGATTAATTTTGACAGCAATCCTGCCACTGTCAGGGTCAATATCCCGGGGCTCGCCTTCAAGATGGCTAATCTTGCTGCAGAAGAACAGACTGTCAAGGATCTTCTCTGGAATAAGGTGCATACTTTCGAAACCGTCATCGACGGGGCGACCGTTGTTGAAATTCAAGCCAATGATGCGCTGATCCTTCCCCTGCGTGTTGTCGGGAAGAAATGATTGGTTTCCGGGGCGCCTCGTCACCCGGGAACCGGCCCCGTCGGAAGAGCATGAAAGTATATTTGCAAGAATGCGAATAATGGATTAAATTTGCAGCCAAATTGATAATCACAAAGATTGAAGGTCCAAAAGGGCCGGAAATCAACAATCAAAGCAAAGATGAGCAATTCTTTACCGCCGATTAAGGTTTTTGCAGGTCGCGCTTCAAAATATCTTGGAGAAAGTATCTGCAAGGAACTTGGCATTGAACTTGGCAAAATGAACACCGAGCGTTTTGCCGATGGTGAATTTGAAGTCGGATTCGAAGAGTCAATCCGTGGAGCGGAAGTCTATCTTGTCCAGTCGACTTTCCCCAACAGCGACAATCTGATGGAGCTCCTCCTTATGGTTGACGCTGCGAAACGTGCTTCTGCAGCTTCGGTCATTGCTGTTGTGCCTTATTTCGGTTGGGCACGCCAGGACCGCAAGGACAAGCCGCGTGTTTCTATCGCTGCGAAACTTGTCGCTGATCTTCTCAGCACTGCCGGCATCGATCGTCTCATCACAATGGACCTCCATGCAGACCAGATCCAGGGTTTCTTCAATGTTCCCGTTGATCACCTGTATGCTTCCTCCATCTTCATTCCCTACATCCAGAGCCTTCATCTCAAGGATATGGTCATCGCCTCCCCGGACGTCGGAGGAGCAAAGAGGGCCAATTCATATGCAAAATATTTTGATGTGCCCCTCGTCCTCTGCCACAAGACCCGCGCCAAGGCCAATGTTGTGGAGAAGATGACAGTTATCGGGGATGTCGAAGGGAAAAATGTCGTCCTTGTCGACGATATAGTCGATACGGCCGGGACGATCACTAAGGCGAGCGACCTCCTTCTCAGCTTCGGCGCGAAGTCCGTCCGTGCGCTCTGTTCGCATGCAGTCATGAGCGACCCTGCCACCGAAAGGGTCAAGGACTGCGGCCTGGAGGAGATTATCTTTACTGACTCAATCCCCTATGTTCGCGAAAACCACAAGGCTACGATTCTTCCTGTGGCCAAACTTTTCGCCGACACCATTCGCCGGATTCACAACAATCAGTCGATCTCCTCTCAGTATCTTTTCAAATAATCTGAGCCGAGATTAACAAGATATTATTGCAAAATATATAGTGGAGGGTGCGCTATTATCCCAGGCGCATCCTCCTGTTTTGTTTTTCACAGTAATTTTATTAATTTTGCCGTATGACTGAGGGTATGTCCTGTTGCGAGCTGTCAGACGCAGGCTATACCTAAGCTAACTAAACGGAAATGAAAAATCTTCTGAACCCAAAGATGGTGGACGCGTTTCGCCGCTTGATTGATTCCTCCAAGAGAATCGTCGTGACGTGCCACATGCGTCCTGATGGCGACGCCCTCGGCAGTTCCCTCGGGCTATGCCATATCCTTCGTCATTTGGGCAAGGACGCGACGGTTGTCATTCCGGACCGGGCTCCAAGATCGCTTTCTTTCTTGCCGGGTCTGAAGGAGGCTGCCGTCTTCACTCAGCATGATCCTTATTGCAGCCGTCTGATTGCCGATGCAGATTTGATCATAATGTGTGATTTCAATGCCCATTATCGACAGGGTCTGCTCGCTCCTCTGGTGGAAAAGGCTGTTTGCAAGAAAATCCTCATCGACCATCATAGACAGCCGGAAGTTTCATGCGACCTGATGTTTTCGTTCCCGGAGATGTCATCGACGTGTGAACTCGTTTTCAGATTGGTTGCAGCATGCGGATGGTATACGATCATGTCGCGCGCGGCTGCAACATGTTTGCTGACCGGGCTTATCACTGACACGCAGAATTTTACTGTCAGCTGTAATGATCCCGAGGTTTATGAAATCCTCATGCGTCTTCTTGAAAAAGATGTCGACAAGAAGCAGATTGTTGATGAGGCCCTGAAATCCTGCACTTACAGCTCGCTCCGCCTAAACAGTTTTGCTCTCCTTGAGCGGCTTGAGATATTGCCTGAACTCCGGACTTCTCTCATAACTCTCTCAAAAGCGGATCTTGACAGATTCAATTATCAGAAGGGGGATACGGAGGGTCTTGTCAACCAGCCTCTGAATATCCGGGGAATGGTCTGTTCGATCTTTATGCGCGAGGATCCCGATTGCATAAAGGTATCCGCAAGAAGCCGGTATGATTTTCCTGTTTCGGATATTTGCAGGGATCTCTTTAACGGCGGAGGCCATCTGATGGCTGCCGGAGGAGAATTCTATGGTTCTCTGGAGGAATGTCGCAGAATCTTCCTGGAGCATATCGTAGATTATCAAAAGTTCGTCCCCTCCAAATTAGAAAAGCTTGAAATATAATGAAGAAATTACAAATAAAGTTGCTTTATCTGGCGCTCCTGCTGATTGCCGGGACAATGATGCAGGCGTGTGACGACAATAAAAGCTATGCTGAACTCCTGGAGTCAGAAAGAAAGGCCGTTAACTGGTATCTTTCAAATTACAGAGTATCCGCAACATTGCCGGAAGACGGGAAGTTCGAGGTAGGGGAGAACGCGCCTTTCTACCGTATGAACGGCGACGGAACCGTCTACATGCGTGTCTTAAATCCCGGCAGCGAAACGTCGAAACCGAAAAAAGGGGATACAATTTATTTCCTCTTTATGAGAAGCAACATCAATACGATGTATTCCAATCGCTCTTTGGAAGGGTCGTGGTCAGGGAATGCCGAGGATATGAATTCCGCGGTGAACGGAACAAATTTTATCTATGGCAACACCGTCCTGCCCTCGACAACTCAGTATGGCACGGGCCTTCAGGTCCCGCTCGATTATCTGGGCTACGATTGCGAGGTTGATCTCGTCATAAAGTCAACCGAGGGTTTCTCTTCTGATATAAGCAATTGTATTGCCTATATTTATCATATCCGGTATTTCAAAGCGGAATATTGATTAATCGGGGGTGGATGGGAAGATTTTCGTCAAACTTTTAACCGCGACTTTTTTCATCAAATTTTTTTGGTTAAATTAGCAATCGAGTCGATAAAATTTCTGAAAAGGAGTCCAAATTCATAGAAATGTCACTTATAAAATCCATATCCGGAATTCGGGGCACAATCGGAGGCCACGAAGGTGAGGGCCTCAGCGGCACAGACATTGTTAAATTCACGGCCGCCTACGCTGCTTTCATACGCAAGTCGTACTGCGGCGAGTCAAATTCGATAGTCGTAGGCCGTGATGCCCGACTGTCAGGAAAGATGGTGGAACATCTTGTTGTCGGAACGCTGCTGTCCATGGGATTCGATGTGATCAACATCGGCATGGCCTCAACCCCGACAACTGAGTTGGCTGTTACCGGCGAAAATGCGTGCGGGGGTATCATTATCACCGCGAGCCACAATCCGGTCCAGTGGAACGCGCTGAAACTTCTCAACCACAATGGGGAATTTCTTTCGGACGCTGAAGGGAAAGCCGTGATTGCGGCCGCTGAGGCTTCCGACTATAAATTCGCGGAAGTTTATGATCTCGGAAAGGAATACCATAATTCAACATGGGCTCTCCGTCATATCGAGGCTGTCCGGTATCTGCCTCTCGTTGACGTGGATGCCATCAAGGCTGCTGATTTTTCGGTGGTCGTCGATGGGATCAATTCCGTCGGAGGGGTTGTCATTCCCATGCTTCTGAAGTCATTGGGAGTGAAAAATATTATCGAGCTAAATTGCGAGCCTACGGGCCATTTCTCCCATACTCCCGAGCCAATACCGGAAAATCTGACTGCAATCTCGGCGGTTATGAAGGAGTCGGGCGCTGATGTCGGTATCGTGGTGGATCCCGATGTTGACCGTCTGGCCCTCGTCATGGAAAATGGCGAGATGTTCATCGAGGAAAACTCGCTTATCGCAATCGCAGACTATGTGCTTGGCCGCACCCCGGGGGCGACCGTTTCCAACCTTTCGAGTTCACGCGGCCTCCGCGATGTCACGGAGCGCCATAATTGTTCATACTTTGCGGCTGCCGTAGGCGAAGTCAACGTCGTGACCAAGATGAAGGAGGTTGGCGCGGTAATCGGAGGAGAAGGCAACGGAGGAATCATCTATCCTGCCCTTCATTATGGACGCGATGCGCTCGTCGGAATTGCCCTCTTCCTGACCCTTATGGCCAAGAGCGGCAAGAAGGTCAGTGAGCTCAAAATGGGACTTCCCCAATATGCGATTGCTAAAAATAAGATCGAACTGAGCCCGGACATTGATGTAGACGGCATTCTGGAAGCAATGAAAGCCAAGTTTGCCGATGAAAAGATAACTGATATTGACGGAGTGAAGATTGATTTCAAGGATAGCTGGGTCCATCTCCGTAAGTCGAATACGGAGCCAATCATCCGTATCTACAGCGAGGCCGCCACGGCAGATGAGGCCGATGCACTTGCTGAATCCATCAAAAAAATCATCAAAGAGGTTTGCTGATTGACTTATGCTGAAAAAGTTTTTTCTTAACACACTTTCCTCCTTCGTCGGGGCCTGGATCGCGCTGCTTCTTTTAGGAGTGGTTGGCTGCATTGTGTTTTTCGGCTTTATTGGGAGAATGGCACTTTCCGGAGATAACACCGAGCAAGTGAAATCACGGAGCGTTCTTAAAATTTCCCTGTCTGGCCCGATAGAAGAACGCGAATTGGGCCAAGCTCCTTCTCCTACCGACATCCTGTCGGGGAATTTCTCCAATTCCCAGGCTCTTGACATTATGCTTGAAGGGATTCGTCTGGCAGCCGATAACCGTGACATTGCAGCGATGTATCTCGAGTGCGGAAATGTTCTGGCTTCTCCCGCAACTTTGAATGCTCTCCGGGATGAAATTGTGAAGTTCCGCAAGAGTGGAAAAAAGGTCTATGCTTATGGAGACGAGCTTTCCATGGGCTCCTATTTTGTAGCATCCGCAGCAGACAGCATTTTCCTCAATCCTGGAGGCGAGGTGTCGATCACTGGTCTTGGTTCGACTTCCTTATATATGAAAAACCTTTTTGACAAACTTGGCGTACAATTCCAGGTTGTCAAAGTCGGAACGTTCAAGTCGGCCGTGGAACCCTACATCATGGAGGAAATGAGCCAGCCCGCAAGAGCTCAGCTTGACACTCTTTACGGAAATATGTGGGCCTACATCCGCACTTCCATGGCTGAGGGGCGTAAAGGCCTGTCGGCCGAAAAGATCGATTCCCTCGTCAGCCGCGATTTCATTTCATTCGCGCCAACGGAACTTTCAGTTGAAAGCGGGATGGTCGACAAGTTGGTTTATGAACGGACCATGAATGCCCGTCTGGCTGATTTGGTCGGCGTTGATGAAAAGAAATTGAATTTTGTAGGTCCTGAAACTTTGGCGGCTCAGACTTTATGGGCTGACGGTTACGCAGGTAAGAATAGAATAGCAGTCCTTTATGCAGTAGGCGAAATAGTAGATGGATCCGACAAGGGTATCAATTATGAGACACTCGTCCCCGTCATAGTTGAACTCGCAGACGATGAGAATGTGAAGGGACTCGTTATGAGAGTCAATTCTCCCGGCGGCTCCGCTTTCGGTAGCGAACAGATAGGGGAGGCCCTCGATTATTTCAAATCGAAGGGGAAACCTCTTGCCGTATCCATGGGAGATTATGCGGCTTCCGGAGGATATTGGATTTCTTGCGGGGCAGACATTATCTATGCGGATCCTTTGACCATTACCGGCTCCATCGGTATCTTTGGCCTCATTCCCAATTTCAGCGGAACGCTCAATAAGGTCGGAATCAATCCTCAGATGGTTGCAACAAATCCGGGAGCTGCTTTCCCGAACACTTTCCGGCCAATGGATGCCCGTCAGCTGGAAGTTATGCAAAGCTACGTCGAGCGTGGTTATGACAAGTTTGTAAATCGGGTGGCAACCGGGCGTAAGATGTCGGTTGAAAATGTGAAACGCATTGGTGAAGGAAGAGTCTGGGATGCGATGACTGCCCAGAAGATCGGTCTTGTCGATTCATTAGGCGGAATGCAGAAAGCCATAGAATGGACAGCCAATAAGGCAGGAATCGCTGGCAAGTATTCGTTGGGAGCATACCCTCGTTCAAACCGTGGTTTCTGGAATCTGATGGCAGAAAGCGGACTTGTCAAGAATCTCCTGTCGACATTGGCCGCAGATGGATTTGACAAATTCACGTCCGAGTATGTCAAGATGGTGATTTCCCGTAGCCCAATCCAGGCGCGTATGCAGGAAATAGAGGTCCGTTTCATGGACTAATGATAGTCCGCATGATCTTGACCGATTCTGCGGACACCAAATGAAGACCTTGTTTATGTGGAAACAGGTCGGACACATAAATATTTCGAGATGAGCACATCCAAGCATAAATATCTCCCTTATATCCTCAAACCCCTTTCGTGGGTGTATGGGGCTGTGACTGATGTTCGCAATTGGATGTTCAATCGAAATATCCTTCCGCAGGAAGAGTTTGACGTTCCTATCGTGAGTGTCGGCAACCTTTCGGTAGGGGGGACTGGAAAAACCCCTCATGTTGAGTATATCGTCGGAATGCTCGCGATGAGATATAACATCGCGGTCTTGTCAAGAGGCTATAAGCGTAAAACCAAAGGCTTTCTGTTGGCTAATTCCAACAGTACGCCTGACAGCATCGGCGACGAGCCTCTTCAGATTTTCAATAAGTTCGGCCATAAGGTTAAGGTTGCGGTTTGTGAAGACCGTCGGAAGGGAATTCATGAACTTTTAAAACTTTACCCGGAAATCCAGCTGATTGTCCTTGACGATGCCTTCCAACATCGATATGTCAAGCCCAAGGTGTCGATAGTCCTGATGGACTATAACCGCCCAATCTATGAAGATCATCTTCTCCCATTGGGCAGATTGCGTGAGAAAGCCCACAATATAAGCCGCGCTGACATGGTGATCGTGACAAAATGCCCCGAGGATCTTGCTCCGCTCTCTTATCGGCTTGTTTCAAAGAAACTTGACCTGATGCCTTATCAGAGTCTTTATTTCTCAAATTATACTTCAGGAGGATTGTTGCCGGTCTTCCCGGATGATGATCCTTATACGGTCAATCTGGCTTCATTGACATCCAAGGATACGGTCCTCCTGCTTACGGGGATCGCTAATCCCCGAGGCTTCGTCAGGCATTTCCGCGGCTATCCCTTCCGGAAGGTTGTTAGCCATTATCCGGATCACCATGATTTCAGCCGGGATGATCTTCATTCGCTTCTTGAAAAGTTCAATTCTTTGACTGGCGAAAGAAAGCTGATTCTCACGACGGAAAAAGACGCTGTCCGCCTTGCCCATAACCCTTATTTCCCGGACACACTGAAAAAATTCGTCTTCTATCTCCCGATAGGGGTCCGCATTGTTCCGGGCTTGGATAAGGATGATTTCATCGGGGATCTTGAAAGGGCTATCAATGCCTCGCCGTTGCCGTAGGTTTCTCGAAGAGTCAGAATTGAGACCGAGAATTGAATCTCAGTTGTTATATTACTGATACCAGAATAAAAACACAATATTATGGAAAAAAACTATTTGGAAAAAATCCGGGAAACTGCGGATTATATCCGTCAAGAAATAGGGGAGACTCCTAAGATTGGGATCATCCTCGGCACGGGCCTCGGAGAACTCGTGAACCATATCGACATCAAGATGGAATTGAAGTATTCCGATATTCCTAATTTCCCCCTGTCAACGGTGGAAGGTCACTCCGGCAAACTCATCTTTGGCCGCCTTGGAGGAAAGTATATTATGGCCATGCAGGGTCGCTTCCACTATTATGAAGGTTACGACATGAAGGAAGTGACTTTTCCTGTCCGTGTGATGCAGGCTCTCGAAGTCTCGACTCTCTTTGTCAGCAATGCCGCCGGAGGGATGAACAAGGAATTCAGGGTTGGAGACGTGATGGTGATCACAGACCATATCAACCTTTTCCCCGATAATCCTCTCCGCGGAAAGAATTTTGAAGAGCTCGGCACGCGTTTCCCCGCCATGACCGAAGCTTATTCCCATGGCCTGATCAATATGGCTGATGATATTGCCAAGGCTGAGGATATCCGTCTGATGCATGGGGTCTATGTCGGAACCCAGGGTCCGACCTTTGAGACTCCCGCGGAATACGAATATATGCGCGTGATCGGTGGGGACGCCGTAGGGATGAGCACTGTCCCGGAAGTGATTGTTGCCAACCACGCCGGCATGAATGTTTTTGGAGTGTCGGTCATCACTGACCTCGGAGGGAAGGATGTCCATGAAATCCCGACCCATGAAGAGGTTCAGAAAGCAGCTATCAAGGCTCAGCCCGTCATGACAAAGGTGATCAAAGGAATGCTCGAAAGACTTTGATGATTCTTAAATTAATGAAATGTGGATGCCTTTGCTTGTGAACAGGCATCCATATTTGTTTTTAGTTGTTAATAATATGGGGTTATTTCAAATTTTGTAAATACTCTCCGTTTTAGTTCACGATTAGAATCTTCTATATGGAAAATACGCAACAGACTGAAATCTCAACCCTCGGAGAATTCGGGTTGATTGATAGGCTGACCAAGGAGTTCCCTCTCAAAAACGAATCTTCAAAGACTGGGGTGGGAGATGACGCTGCCGTCTTGAATTTCGGATCGAAAGATGTGCTCGTCACGACAGACCTTCTTCTTGAAGGCATCCATTTTGACCTCCGTTATGTCCCTCTGAAACACCTCGGTTATAAGGCTGCCATCGTTAATTTCAGCGATATTTATGCCATGAACGGAACGCCGAAACAGATCACGGTCAGTCTCGGCATATCGAACCGTTTCACGGTCGAGCATATTGAGGAACTTTATTCGGGAATCAGACTGGCATGTGAAATATATGGTGTCGATCTCGTAGGAGGCGATACGTCGGCATCGGTCACCGGACTGATTATCAGCGTGACGTGTATCGGAGAGGCCGACAAAGAGGAAGTTGTGAAACGTTCCGGCGCGAAACCGACCGACATTATTTGCGTCAGTGGCGATTTGGGAGCTGCCTATATGGGGCTCCAGCTTCTTGAGCGGGAGAATCGGGTTGCGGCCCAAAGCAAGGAAGGATTCCAGCCTGACTTTGCCGGGAAAGAATATATTCTCGAACGCCAGCTTAAGCCGGAAGCCCGGAAAGATATAGTGGCTCTTCTTAAGGAGAAAGGAATCAAGCCGACTTCCATGATGGATGTCAGCGATGGTCTCTCTTCCGAGCTGCTTCACATCTGCAAGAGTTCAGGAGTAGGAGTCCGTGTATATGAAGACCGAATCCCGATTGATTACCAGACTGCCATCATGGCAGAGGAATTCAATATGAATCTCGTCATGACCGCCATGAACGGAGGGGAAGACTATGAACTGCTGTTCACCGTTCCGTTGGCCGATAATGAAAAGATTGACAAGCTAAATGGCGTCACGATGATCGGATATGTGACGAAATCTGAACTCGGTGCGGCGCTCGTCACCCGCGATGGGTCTGAAATCCCCATTCGTGCTCAAGGTTGGAACGCTTTCCCGGATCATTCTCCGGCAAAGGAAAGTCGTCTGGAGGATGCGGAGATAATCGAAGAAGTTAAAGAAACTCCGATGGAGACTGTGGAGAGTGTGACTGTCAAAGAAACTCCGGAAGCTCCGAAAGATAACTCAGCTGTGAATGACGTGAAAGTAGAAGGAGAGAAAGCAAAAGATGAGAAAGCGGAAGGAGAGAAGGCATAATAACTCAAATTCCGTTTTATCCCTTTGCAAGGATGTTTAAAGATAATTAACAGAGGCGCGAGCCTCTGTTTTGTCAATATATGCTATTTTTGCAAAAAAGAGAAATTTTCCCTGTTAGTTCAGGATTTTAAACCTAATAGATATGTCTGACACAGTGAATATCAGAGAATTGAACGATCTGATCGCATCAAAAGCAAACTTCGTGAGTATGATCCGTACGGGAATGGACCGTAGGATAGTCGGTCAGAAACACCTCGTTGATTCTCTTCTGATCGCTTTGTTATGTAATGGTCATGTGCTCCTTGAAGGTGTCCCCGGTCTTGCAAAGACTTTGGCCATAAAAACTCTCGCTAATCTTGTTGATGCAAAGTACAGCCGTATTCAGTTTACTCCCGACCTGCTTCCTGCCGATGTGATCGGCACGCTGATTTACAGCGTGAAGAAGGAAACTTTTGAAGTTAAGAAGGGCCCGATCTTTGCCAACTTCGTCCTCGCGGATGAAATTAACCGTGCTCCGGCGAAAGTCCAGAGTGCATTGCTGGAAGCCATGCAGGAACGTCAGGTGACGATCGGAGACAACACTTATCCCCTTCCGGAACCTTTCCTTGTAATGGCCACGCAAAACCCGATTGAGCAGGAAGGAACGTATCCTCTGCCTGAGGCGCAGGTTGACCGTTTCCTCCTAAAGGTTGTGATTGGATATCCGACTAAGGAGGAGGAAAAGGCCATCATCAGACAAAATATCAAGGGCGCGTTGGAGGATGTCAGGGCCGTCATTGATCCCAAGGAGATTCTTGATGTCCAGAAGATTGTCCAGCAAATTTACATAGACGAGAAGATTGAGAACTATATCGTCGATATTGTCTTTGCCACCCGCCAGCCTTCCAAATTTGGCCTCAATGATCTTCAAGGTCTTATTTCCTTCGGGGCTTCGCCTCGCGCGTCCATTAGCCTTGCGGTCTCGGCCCGTGCATACGCTTTTCTCCAAGGTCGAGGCTATGTGATTCCGGAAGATGTCCGTGCGGTATGTCATGATGTCCTCCGCCATAGAATCGGTCTGACGTATGAAGCCGAAGCAAACAATATCGGCACAGACGAGGTCATCACTGACATCCTTGACAAGGTCGTCGTTCCTTGATGCCTCTCTATCTGATGCGTCGTTTTTGCTATAAGTGTTATCCAAAGTGCCTTGTTTCGGCACTTTGGAGTTACTAAATTTCATAATTGTGGATGCCAACGAACTTATAAAGAAAATCCGAAAGATCGAGATTAAGACTCGTGGCCTCAGTCAAAATATTTTTGCCGGTGAATATCACTCTGCCTTCAAGGGAAGGGGAGTGATATTTTCCGAGGTAAGGGAATATCTTCCCGGAGATGATATCCGCGATATAGACTGGAATGTCACTTCCCGCCATAATAAACCCTATGTTAAGGTTTATGAGGAGGAACGGGAATTGACCGTCATGTTGCTTATCGATGTTAGCGGCAGCCGCAATTTCGGTGCGTTCGGCGAGACAAAAAAGGAGATGATGGCTGAGTTGGCCGCCACCCTTGCTTTCTCTTCGATTCAAAATAATGACAAGGTCGGCGTGATTTTTTTCAGTGACAAAATTGAAAAGTTCATCCCTCCGAAAAAAGGCAAAAAGCATATCCTGCTTATTATCCGTGAAATAATTAATTTCACTCCCGAAAGCCGGGGCACGGACATAAACGTCCCGCTCCAGTTTCTTACCAATGTGATCAAGAAACGTTCAACATCTTTTCTTATCAGCGACTTCATAGACAACCATGACTATTTCAAGAGCATGTCTGTCGCCAACCGGAAACATGACCTTGCGGCAATTCAGGTCTATGACAAAAGGGACGCAGAAATGCCCGATGTTGGACTTATCCGGGTCAAGGATTTGGAAACAGGCAATGATGTCTGGGTTGACACTTCCTCCGGTCGTGTAAGAAAGGCGTATGCCAAGTCTTGGTATGAGCAACAACAGAAGCTTTCCTCTTATGTGTCGAGAAGTGGGGTCGACCTGGCTTCCGTAAGGACAGATGAAGATTTTGTCAAGGCGTTGCTGGGACTTTTCAGACGACGGGCCGTTGCGCGTTGATCCCCCCCCACGTTTTTTGTCTTGGTGTTTAATAACTAAGAGATTTTGGATTCCAATAATATGAAATTCAGATTGAAGAGACATATTATCCTTTGTTTGCTGGCGGTGTTGAGTGCGATTCCCGCATCTGCTGCTTCTATCAAGGCGACTCTGGACAGCGTCACTTTGCTGATGGGCAGGACTGCCACAATCGAAGTAAAAATAGAAGAACCTGAGTCCCAGTCCGGAAAACTGCTTTTCCTTAGCCGCGTAAAGGAGGGAGGATTTGCAGGGGTCTGTGGAGATAGCGTGGAACTTGGCTATCCCCGAAACATTGATACTGTCTCTCAGGGTCATTACCGAACAATCTCTCTCAAGATTCCAGTCCAATCTTTTGATTCAGGCGCCTATCGGCTTCCTGCTTTTGAATATGTGTCCGGCAAGGATACTGCCCGCTCCGGAGAATTATCTCTGAAAGTTATCCCGGTTCCTGTGAAGGCTGATACGCCAATTGCTGATTATGCCGGGATTTCCGATCCTGAGAATCCCTCTTTTTTTGATTGGGTTCCCGATTGGATACTCGATTATTGGTGGATTCTCGTTTTGATAGCTGTTGCGGCCGGTTTCATGATTTGGGCCATCAATAAATATAAGAAAGACGGATCCCTTCTTCCGGTTGCCCCTGCTCCTAAGCCATACGATAAGGCAATGGCTGAAATGCGCGATCTCAAGGAACGCAAGCTTTGGGAGCAAGGGATGGAAAGGGAGTTTTATACTGACCTGACCCGAATATTGAGAGAGTATCTTTATGGGCGCTTTGGCATTAATGCAATGGAGATGACTTCGCGCCAGATTCTTGCCGCCGTGGCTAAAAACAAGGAGGCTAAGGATAAGAGACCCTATCTGCGCCAGATTCTCGACATGGCTGACTTTGTGAAGTTTGCCAAGGTGAAACCTCTGGCGGATGACAATGTTGCCGCTTATGATAATGGCCTGAAGTTTGTCAAGGAGACAAAACCGGTTGAAGAGGAGCCTGAGGAGAACAAAAATGTTAAAGTGGGATCCGTCGGCAAAGATAATAGTCCTTCCGGTAAAATTTCGGGAGGAAATAAATTGAAAAGCTTAAAGAAGAGGAAGGGGGTGAAGAATGCTTAAGTATCCGGGGTTTCTTTTCCTGCTATTAATCCTCATCCCTCTGATTGCATGGTATGTTTGGAAATGGCGCAATTCAAGTCCATCGCTTGGAATATCTTCCGCTTTTTCGCTCTATAAATTCAGGGCGAACTGGAAGGTATGGCTGATGCACTTTTGCTTCGGTTTGCAATTGGTTGCAATCTCAGCTCTCATCGTAGCCTTATGCCGCCCGCAGACCCATGATTCGCTGCGCCAGTCGAGCGTCGAGGGAACCGACATTGTGCTGGCCATAGATATTTCGAGTTCAATGCTGGCCACAGATCTTCAGCCGACTCGTTTTGATGCCGCGAAGGATGTTGCTCAGAAATTTGTCGGGCAGCGTCCAAACGATAATATTGGCTTGGTGGCTTTTTCCGGGGAAAGTCTTTCCCTTATGCCATTGACAAGCGACAAGGCTTCATTGGTGAACGCTATCGCGTCGATCAAGACCGGAATGCTTAACGACGGAACGGCGATCGGCGACGGACTTTCCTCAGCTATAAACCGTCTGGTGCAGGGGAAGGCCAAATCGAAAAGCATTATCCTGCTGACTGACGGAACGAATAATGCCGGCGATGTCGCCCCTTCGACCGCAGCCCGAATTGCGCGCCAGAAGGGAATCAAGATTTATACAATCGGAGTTGGCACAAATGGCACGATTGCAATCACGGATCCATATGGGTTTTCTACCACAACCATGGAGACGAAGATTGACGAAGCTGCCTTGAAAAATATCGCCCAGTTGACAAACGGAAAATATTTCCGTGCCACGGACTCCAAGATGCTGAGGAATGTCTTCAATGAGATTGACCAATTGGAGAAGACGCGACTGAATGTGGAGAACTACACGCAGACGGAAGAAAACTTCATGCCATGGTTATGGATTGCTGTTTGCGCTTTGGTGCTCAATCAGCTCCTCCGATATACTTTCCTTCGCCGCATTCCTTGACGGCCGTTGAATCCCTTAGTTCGTAGATTAATATGTTTAGCTTCGCATATTCTGAAATACTATTATTGCTGCTTATAATTCCTTTGATCGTCGGGCTCTATTTCCTGGCGCGGATCGCAAGGAAAAGAAAGTTGCGCCGATTTGGCAATCCCGAGATTCTCAAGTCGCTTATGCCCGAGGTTTCTCCCTATAAACCTCCGTTGAAACTTATTGTCATGATGGCGGCTCTTGCTCTGGTTATCATTGCCCTCGCGCGTCCTTGGGGAGGAGTGAAGGATGAGAAAACCGAGAAGGAGGGAATTGAAGTTGTCATTGCCGTGGATGCTTCCAATTCAATGCTGGCTTCTGCCACGGATGACCCCGCCGGGCCGGACCGTATGCGGACGGCAAAACTTATACTTGAAAAATTGATCAATCGGCTTGATAATGATAGGGTAGGGTTAATTGAGTATGCCGCCAAGGCTTATACCCTTATTCCTGTAACAAACGATTATGTCTCCGCAAAGACATTTCTAAGTTCCATCGACCCTTCCAATATCAGCGACCAGGGAACGAATATTTCCGCCGTCATCGATATGGCTTCCAATTCCTTTAGCGAGAACAAAAATATCGGGAAAGCTCTCATCCTGATCACGGATGCCGAGGACCTGGAAGATCGTGATGGAGTCATGGAGACTGCTCGTTCAGCTGCAAAGAATGGAATCCAGATAGATGTGATAGGAGTCGGTTCAACAACCCCTGTTACCATTCCCGAGGGTTCCGGATACATGATAGATGACTCGACGGGGGAGCCCGTGAGGACCTCCCTCAATGAAGCCCTTGCCGCAGATTTGGCTAAGGCGGGACATGGAATCTATGTAAATGCGTCCGCAAAAAATGCCCTTTCCGAGTTAGACAGACAACTGGATAAGTTGAAAAAGTCTACTCTGGAAGCAAGCGTCTATTCCGAGCACGATGAGTTGTTCTCCTATTTTGTATGGGGTGCCTTAGCTCTGCTCATTCTTGATATCCTTCTCCTTGATCGAAAGATCGGATGGCTGGATAAAATCACTTTCTTTAAAAAGGAAGAAAAGAAATGAAAACCTATAAATGGATCATAGCGGTTGTTGCTGTCTTCCTTCTCGCAGGTTGCAGCGACAATGGGATAAAATCAACGCGTCAGGAAAGAAGGGCCATTTCCAAAGGCAATTCCCTTTATTCTGATAGAAAATTCAAGGAAGCCCAGGAGGCTTACGAATCGGCCGTCCGGGAGAATCCTACAACCGGCGCGGGAAGATACAACCTTGGGTTGGCTCAGCTTCGCCAGGTCTCTAATCCAGCTGACACCACTCCCCGGGCCAAGTCTCTGATAGAGGGCGCTACTAAAAATTTCACCGAGGTAGGCAATTTTGGTCAAGAACGCCGAGGACTCGCTGAAAAGTCATTCTATAATCTTGGTAACCTTGCTTTCAATCAGAAAGATTATGGCAAGGCCATCGAATATTATAAGCACGCCCTTCGGTTAGATCCGTCGGATGATATTGCGCGTAAAAACCTGCGTATCGCCCAGCTTCAGCAGAAGAATGACCAGAATCAGGATCAGCAGAATCAGGATCAGAACAAGCAGAACCAAGACCAGGATCAACAGCAAAATCAAGATCAACAACAGAATCAGGACCAGCAGAATCAGGATAATTCTAATTCTGATCAGAATCAACAGCAAAAGGATAAGGATATCAGCGAACAGACGGCTGCCCAAATCCTTCAGGCTGTCGATAATAAAGAAAATGCCACGCGCGCAAAAGTCAACCGGGCCTCAAAGGGAGATAAGTCAGTCGGGTCGGGTCGGCGACAGCAAAGGTGGTGATTATTTGTTTAATTCTATATTAAACTTGGAGATATGAGATCAGTATGTTTGGCAAGTTTCCTATTGGCGTTTACGATATTTTGTAACATATCGGCAAACGCATCAGTGCGTATTCAAGTAGAACCTGCCAAATCTGATGTCTTCGTCAACGAAAGAGTCCCTTTGGAGATAGTTCTCTATTATACGGAGGAGAATATTTCCGGCATAGGAGAACTCTCTGCTCTTAGGCTAAAGGATGGGAGTTTCGCGACTGTTTCCAATCTCCCTTCCTCTAAAACCGTTAAAAGTAAGAAGATCAAGGGGACTGAGTATAAGGCTATCCCAATATCACGTCATCTTGTTTCTTTTGATAATAATGGAACCTTCTCCCTGACCGGCGCAGTCTACGAAGTGGAGTTGGTCTCTCCAGTTGAAGGAAGATATGATTTCTGGGGACGCCCTCTCGTCAGCTATGAAAGATTGAGAGTAGAGGTGCCGGATTGTGAAATAAAAGTAAAAAAACTTCCCACTCCCCGTGGGAACAATCGCTATTCAGGTGCAATCGGGGATTTCACTGTCAAGGTGGATGTTCCTCCCGGCAACATTGTGGCCGGATCTGAGGCAATTGCAGTTATCACAGTTGAAGGGCAGGGATTTATTCCGCATGATGCAATTCCCGAATATGGCTCCGCATTCAAGGAGGGAATGAAGCTGAAGTCAGTTTCTGATTCCAGGGATAATTATATGGATGCCGGGCAGCTGAAGTCGCGTATCAGGCTGGAGTGTACTTTTATTCCTGATTCCGCCGGACAAGCAAAAATAGGAACGATATCTTTCGATTATTTCGATACCGATTCGGGGAAATATCGCTCTGCCTCTTCCTCAGAAACAGAGATCGAAGTGAAGTCATCAACCGTCAATCGCATGTCTATTGAAGTGTAGACCCATTATATTGGAATTTCTAATGTAGAGCCCAATGAAGTTGTTAAAAACTACCATATTATCCATTTCTGTTCTCCTTTCCCTCCTTTTTGCTTTTCAAGCGGAGGGCGCGGAGGTGCGTCTGAGAATCGAACCGCAAAGAGGAAAACGCACAATCGAGGTCGGAGACCGCTTTTACATTATGTATGTGGTCTCGGACATGGATGGTGCTCCGGAAAAACCAACCAATGTTCCTGGAGCATCGATACTATATTTTGAACGGACCGGCCAGTCCTCTTCCTATTCGAGCGTGAATGGAAAGGTGACTCAGAGCTTCAGCTATACGTATACCGCAACCTTGAAGGCTGTAAAGGAGGGTTCCTATACTTTCGGACCTGTTTCCGTAGGCTCGGTGAAGAGCAATACCATCAGTTACAATATTGGTGGGGCTGCCGCGCCAAATGGAGCCGCGCCTTCTCAAAATGGAGCCCCCGGTTCAAATAAGGCAGCCGGAGCGGATTCTGATAAACCGACTTATATAGGGAAGGGAGACGCCAACCTGTTCCTTCGCGCCAACGTATCTAAGGCATCCGTCTTCGAACAGGAGGCTCTTGTCTATACTGTAAAACTTTATACTACCTACGACGCGATCAAGTTCATTGGAGCCACGGCTGCCCCTAAGTTTGATGGCTTCGTTGTTGAGGAATCCAAGGATATTTCCAACTCACTGAGTTATGAGACCTATCAGGGGAAGACATACGCCACGGCCATAATTGCCCGCTATATCATCTTTCCCCAGATGACGGGCCAATTGAAAATCACGGGTAACACCTATACGGTCTCTGTCGACAGAAGAGAGTATTTTCACGATTCTTTCTTCGGGACAATGTCCTATAGCACCCCGTTGCAGCTAAATGTCACTCCTAATGATCTTCAGGTTAACGTCAAGGCGCTTCCTTCTCCCCGTCCGGCGGATTTCAGCGGTGGAGTAGGTTCGTTCTCCATAAAGTCAGATCTGACTACAAAGGAATTTAAGTCGAATCAGGCGGCTTCGATAGTATATACTGTAAAGGGAACGGGCAACCTTAAATACATTCAGCTTCCCGACCTGCAAGCTCTCTATCCTTCAGAACTTGAAGTCTATTCTCCTGAAACAAAACAATCGGTCAAGGTTGGATCTTCAGATGTCTCTGGAGAAGTCAGTTTCGATTATTCGTTCATGCCCCTTGAGGAAGGGTCTTATAAGATTCCGGATGTAAAATTGGTATATTTCAATCCTGCAACCGGGAATTATGAGACTTCAGTGGCCAAGGGTTATGAAATTACTGTAGGGAAGGGCGCCGCGGTGGCTAACGACAACGCAGCGCGGGTGGCGAGATTTTCCTCCAAGCTGGCCGCAGTCAATCCATCTGACCTTACACGTCCTGCCAGACCTTGGATTTATTCCTTTGGATATTGGTTGTTCTATATCGTTCCGGTTGTTCTGCTGGTTGGTTTCCTCATTGCCTACAGGAGATATGTCTCGTTGCATTCAGATATGATCGCTTTTAATAGCCGGCGGGCCGACAAGCTTGCGAGGAGAAGGCTCAAACGCGCTCGTCAGGCTCTGAAGCTCGGAGATTCGGATCTTTTCGAAACGGAGCTGCTTAAAGCATTGTGGGGCTATATGGCAGACAAATTGAAGATGCCCACTTCGGAATTATTACGCGATAATATTCGTCAGGTGCTGACGGATAGAGGCATTCCTGAAGAGGATATCCAATCATTTGTCGGTTTGCTCGATGATGTGGAATTCAACAAGTATTCTTCGGCTGCCGACCGGAAAGATATGCCGGGGCTTTACAATAAGGCTATAGAAGTCATCAACTCTCTGGAGTCTGATTTTAAATTCAGTAAAAAATGAAAAGACATATTTTCGGATTGGTGTTGATTTTCATCAACGCGGTTTTCATCGGACGAGCGAATACTTTGCCGGAAGCAGATTCTGCATATAATAAAGGAAACTATATTGAAGCTGCCGAGATCTATTCCAAAGTTGCGGCTGAGAATGGAGTTTCTCCCGAACTTCTTTCGAATATGGGAGACAGCTATGCCCGGGCAGGAGATTATGGCCACGCAATGTTGGCTTATCGGCGGGCTCTCCTTCTCAATCCCGGAATGAAGTCTCTCCAGAATAATATTGAGTATGTTCGGTCGAAAGTAGCAGACAATAACACTACCGAAATCAAAGGAAAGAAAGTTTCAGTCATCCCGGAAACACCCTCCTTCTTTTCTTCAGTCAGGATCTGGATCGCAGACCGCCATTTGTCCGACACTTGGGCAGTGTGGGCGCTCATTTCTTTTTTACTGATGTTGACTGCTCTTTGTCTTTATATCTTTTCAGAATCGGTTCTGATCAAGAAAATTGGATTCTTCGGAGGGTTTGGACTGCTTGGACTGACAACAATTTTTCTTATCTTTTCCTTTATGGCAGCTTCCGACGCCGGGCGTCAAAGGGAAGGCATTCTGTTGGGTTACAAGGTTGCGTTGAGGACCGAACCATACGCGACAGCGAAGACTAATGGTGCTCCGTTGACGCGTGGAACTGAATTATCCATCCTGGACAGGGATTCAATTGAGAATGATTCGTTGATTTGGTATAAAGTTCGCTTGAACAGCAATTACATCGGCTGGGTCCGGAGCGATGAATTCGAACCTGTTCGCAGTGGAGAATGGTTGATTAAGTGAGCGCACAGAGTCTATCTGCGGGTGGCTTTTCTTCACGTTGTAGGCCTGTCGGATAAAAAGTATGTTTTAGAACATATCAAAATATCGGATGATTCTTTTGTTGACTGAGAAATATTAATTAATTTTACGAAGCAAAGATAAATCGGCAAGGTAATCTGCCAATAGAGCGACTTTCCCGATTTTTGCAGAAGTTGACTAATAAGTAATAATCAATAAAAAGACAATTACCATGAGCAAGACGATCACATTCAACGAACTTCGCCGACTCAAAGACAGTCTGCCCGACGGCGCCACTCACCGCATCGCTGACGAACTTAATGTTACTGTTCAGACGGTGCGGAATTATTTCGGTGGTGTAAATTACCAATTTGGAAAAAATGCCGGTCTCCATATCGAACCGGGTCCCGATGGAGGTATCGTAGTCCTTGACGACACGACAATCTACGATATGGCTGTCAAAATTCTGGAGGAAGAAAACAATAAAGACTAACTTTCGGCCTCGCGGGACGAATTTTATCGCCAATCTATCAGCACGCAGTTATGGGACAGGAATTCATGACCTTGGTTATTCATTCAGAAGAGAGGGCTAAAATCCTTGAAGGTCTTCTGGAAAGCCATGGAATAGAAGTCAAGGTGTCGCCGCTTGTTGGCTCCGATTTTTCGGGGTTAAATGCGGTGAGGATTGATGTGCCTGTCTCTAAGATTGCCCTTGCTATTCGGCTGATGGAGAGTGGCGAAAGTCTGCCCGCAACCGGACTGGAAATGAAAATGACGGGAATGAGCGGAACTCTGCTCATCCCCGTCGATTTCTCCGAATCGACTTTGCGCGTGATTCGTCTTGCCTTCCCTCTGGCGGTAAGTCTTGGGATCCGGCCCGTCCTTCTTCATGCCTATTATGCTCCACAGCTTCCTTCTCCCGTTGCTCCTTTCGGCGACATTGACGGGGAAGCAGAGTCAATGGAAGTTGCTGTTCAGGCTTCAGATTTCAGAAAGCTGGCCCAAAAGAAGATGGACCGACTTAAAGCGCAGCTTAAATCGCTTCAGGCCGATGGAGAGATTCCCTCGCAACCTTTCTCTACTGTGATTTTGGAGGGAGTGGCCGAAGAAGTGATTCTTGATTATTGTCGTCAGAATCTGCCGATGCTCGTCGTTATGGCGACAAGGAGAATCGACAAGAAGGGCGCAGATTTGGTCGGAAGCGTTGCGGCCGAGGTCATAGATTCATGCCGGGTTCCGATCCTTACGGTCCCGGAGGATTTTGACGGCTCTTCTCTTGGAATTGCAAAAAGAATGCTTCTTGCATGTTCTCTCGACCGTCATGATGTCATGGCGCTCAAAAACGTGATGCAGACTTTTGATTACCCGGAATGTACGGTTTATCTTGTCCCGGTTGACGAGAAGCCATCTTCTTCATCCTCCGTCAAGAAGCTGAATGCCCTCCGTGCTTATTTCGCTGAGGAATTCCCAATGGCTTCCTTTGAGTCGCGAATTTTGCCTGATAAGAATTTCAAGGAAGCATTGGATGATTTCATCCATTCCAAAGCCATTGATCTGATGATTGTGCCAAATAAGAAAACAAATGTTTTCCGCAGGATTTTCAGACCTTCTCTCGCTCATAAATGTCTTTTTGAACGGGATCTTCCAATGATTGCCCTTCCCGTTTGATGGCGCCTTTCGGCGCTTTTTTTATTTCTCATAATTTTAGTCAGTCTTTTTCGTTATATCTTTTATGATATACCCTCAGGATTTTGAGTCAAAGGTCGGGTTTTCTTCTATTCGATCCCGATTGGCGGATTTATGTCGCGGGCGGCTTGGAAAACAAGCTGCCTCAGAAATGTCGTTTTCCAATGATTATCAAGAGGTCTTTCATCGTCTCTCAGCAGCGGACGAAATGAAACATATATTGGAGTCAGGTCTTGATTTTCCATCCCCGTCAGCCCACGATGTGACTCCTTATTTATCGGAGATTCGCGCCCGTTCCTCTTTCATGTCGCCTGAAAGACTCTATAAACTTGCCGGTGTTCTGTCCTCTTTTGAAGAAATAAGAAAATTCTTCCGGGATTCCAATTTCTCAGATAAGGGTCTCTCTTTCCCTCATTTGATGAAAGATACGGAAGCACTTGAATCTTTCCCGGGCATTCTCTCATTGATTTATTCGACAGTCAATAAATTCGGCGAGGTTAAGGATTCAGCTTCTCCGGAACTAATGGATATCCGAACAAAGATACGTCAGGCGCAAGGCTCGGTCCAGAGAGCGATGCGTAGGGTTTTGGATGCAGCTATTTCCAAAGGTGTCCTGGATAAGGATGCCGCCCCTTCAGTGCGTGACGGCCGACTTGTTATCCCGGTCTCGGCTACCAAGAAGCGCGAGCTGATAGGTATTGTGCATGATGAATCCGCAACAGGGAAGACTGTTTTTATCGAGCCCGCTGAGGTTGTGGAAGCAGGCAACCGTATCCGTGAACTTGAATTGGAGGAGAAGCATGAAGTGATGGTCATTCTAATGAAAGTTGCCGATGAGATCCGCCCTTTCATTGACCGGATTGCTTCAAGCTGCCATATTTTAGGGCATATCGACTTCGTGGAAGCTAAGGCTCGCTTTGCAATCGATACGAATGGACTTTTGCCTAAGATTGAGCAGGAGCCGGAAATAGAATGGTATCACGCAATTCATCCCGGCCTTTTCCTTTCTTTGCGCGAACAAGGTCGGGAAGTGGTCCCTTTGACAATCAATCTTTCCGAGAAGGAGAGAATCCTGATCATATCCGGTCCTAACGCGGGCGGAAAGTCAGTGACGCTGAAGACAGTCGCCGTGGTCCAGTATATGTTGCAATGCGGAATGCTGCCTACGCTGTATGAAAATTCTCATTGTGGAATTTTCAAAAATATTTTGATTGATATAGGGGATGAGCAGTCGTTTGAAAATGATCTGAGCACATATTCTTCCCATTTGCGTAACATGAAGGCCTTCATCCGCAATGCCGGTCCTCGGACATTGTTTCTGGCTGATGAAATGGGCTCGGGCACAGAGCCTCAGATCGGAGGGGCGATTGCCCAGGCGATCCTAATGAATCTCGGCGCTTCCGGAGCAATGGGAATTGTGACAACCCATTATCACAATCTTAAGACTTTTGCGGAGTCTACCCCCGGTTTCATAAATGGGGCCATGCTATACGACCGTCAAAGGCTTGAGCCGACATTCCAGCTTTCAGTAGGAAGTCCTGGCAGCTCCTTCGCCATTGATATCGCCCATAAGATGGGGCTTCCCCAGGAAGTTATCGAGAATGCCAAGGAAATTGTCGGTGGCGATTATGTCAATATTGACAAGTATCTCTCCGACATTGCCCGCGACAGACGATATTGGGCCTCAAAACGGCAGAACATTAAGGAAAAGGAGAATAAGCTCGACCGAATGCTTTCCAAGTATGAGGAAGTCGCAGGAGATCTCAAATCTCAGCGTAAGGAGATTCTTATCGATGCAAAAAAGGAGGCGGCTGAGATTCTGAAGCAGGCTAATGCAAAGATTGAACGGACTATTCTCGAGATCCGCAATGCCCAGGCTGAAAAGGAGCGGACAAAGGAACTCCGAAAGAAGTTGCAGGAATTTGCAGAGACTAACGAGGCGACAGAGATTTCGGAGCGAACCGCACTCGATAAGAAACTTGAGCCCCTGCGGAGGCAGAAGAAAAATAAGAAGAATCCTCCGGTTTCGACCGTGCCGGCTGTTGAGGAGAAGAAAGAAATCCGGAAGGGCGACTTCGTGCTGCTTGATGATGGCAAGTCGGTAGGGGAGGTCCTTTCAATCGATGGCAAGAAGGCCGAAGTAGCATTCGGGGCTTTGCGCACGATTGTGGAGGTTTCGCGGTTAAAGTCAACAAAGAAACCGAAGGAATCAGCTCTTAAGCAGGCCGCCTCAATTTCCGCTTCAACTTCAGAGATGAGCCGTCAACGTCAGCTTAATTTCCGCAATGAGATTGATGTCCGGGGAATGAGAGCCGATGAGGCCATTCAGGCTGTGACTTATTTTCTTGACGACGCGATTCAGTTCGGTTCGGAAAGAGTCAGGATTCTTCATGGAACAGGGCATGGCATTCTTAAGACCTTGATCCGGCAACAGCTCAAGGCGAATCCCGCTGTATCACATTTTGAAGATGAGGATATTAGGTTTGGAGGTGCCGGAATCACGGTGGTTGATCTCCTGTAGAGCTTTCCCTTCTACCCGCCATGGTCTTACCATAAATATTTTGTCTAATCGTTGGCAATGCTGTTGGAATAAGCTAATTTTGTAGCCGTTTTTCGCAACCCTATCCTGTTTGATGAAAAAAGCAAGTTATACATCTTTGTGGGTGCTACTCTCGCTCGCATTGATAGTTTTCCTTGGCATATCATTCGTTGACGACATAAATATCGGAGACTACGTGATTAAGAAGGCCCCGTTTAAGGAACACCTTCTTGCCTCTGTAGCCTCTGAGAATGATTCCATTTCCCAGCCGGATGCTTCATTGATGGATCAAGGAGGCTTTGAGGAACCCGTGGTGGTGACTACGGATTCTCTTCCCCAGTCTATTTTCATTTTCGGCGACTCAATGACATTTAATCTTGCTTTGAGGCTCGCCCAATATGCAAAACAGAATGGGCATAGCATCCATGCCGTGAATTGGGATTCAAGCAATACGAAAATTTGGGCCGAGTCAGACACTCTCCTCTATTATTTAGGGAAATATCGTCCCTCTCAGGTCTTCATTTCCCTTGGGAGTAATGAATTGTATCTTAAGAATCCGGATTCAAGGATCAAATATGTCAACCGTATTCTTCAGATGATCGATACTATTCCTTATATCTGGATTGGCCCTCCCAATTGGAAGGAAGACAGCGGGATCAACGATATGCTTGAAAGGGAATGCCGGAAGGGAATGTTCTTCCGGTCTGCCGGAATGCATTTTGATAGGAAAGCCGACAAGATTCATCCGACCCGAGAAAGTTCTGCATTGTGGGTTGACAGCATTATGCGCTGGCTTCCCACGTCGGCCCATCCGTTTATTGCCGATCTCCCCTCAGATTCGATTGGCAAACCGAATCCCAATATTGTTTTCCTCAAAGCTAAGAATAAGTAATTCCCTTTTCTCGTGGACGTAACTGCATTCTGGCATACAATCCAGGCTGACTTCTGGACAATCCTTGCCAACATCGGCAAGATGTTTGTATACGACCCGAAGGCCCCGATGCTTTTCTCAAGCGGCTTTTTCTGGTTGTTGTTCATTATCTTCATCCCCTTTTATGCGCTTATAAAGAAGAGCAGGATACAGATGATTATATTCGTCGTCCTCTTTTCCTTGTTTTTCTATTATAAGTCGAGCGGCCTTTTCTTTCTTCTTCTTGTAGGAACATCCCTTGTGGATTGGACTCTTTCAAGAATCATTGCATGGAGTAAGCGCCGCTCCACGCGGTTGTCTCTGATGTGGGTTTCAATCTGCCTTTCCCTTTCAATTCTTGGCTATTTCAAGTATGCCAATTTTTTCCTCTGGAATTGGAATGCCATGGTTAAAGGGAATTTTCAGCCCTTGGATATAATTCTTCCAGTCGGAATCTCTTTCTACACATTCCAATCGATCAGCTATGTCGTCGATGTGTATAAGGAGAGGATCAAGCCGACGAGGACATGGATTGAATATCTGTTCTTCCTATCTTTCTTTCCTGCCCTTGTGGCAGGCCCCATCGTCAGAGCCGATTATTTCATTCCTCAGATTAAGGAAAATCGTCGCGCCACTAATGCGGATATTTGGGGAGGGCTTTGGCTCATTATCGTCGGTATCCTAAAAAAGGCTGTTATTGCGGATTACATTGCGCAATATAATGACCTTATCTTCAACGATCCTTCTATTTATACTGGTGTCCAGACATTGATGGGCGTGCTTGGCTACACCATGCAGATATATTGCGATTTCTCCGGCTATACTGATATGGCTATCGGCATTGCGTTGATAATGGGCTTCAAACTTGGTATCAATTTTGATTCCCCTTATCAAAGCCGGAATCTTACTGAGTTCTGGAGACGCTGGCATATTTCTCTCTCCTCGTGGCTCAGGGATTATGTCTACATTCCTCTGGGAGGAAACCGAAAAGGCACTTTCCGTACGTATGTCAACAATTTCCTTACCATGCTTATCGGCGGTCTTTGGCATGGAGCGGCATGGAAGTTCATTTTCTGGGGAGCGATGCACGGCGTCGGCTTGGCCGTCCATAAGGCGTGCAAGCCGGTTCTGAAAAGAATTCCGGACAATTGGCTGACTTCTTTCATATCCTGGGCGCTTACATTTTTATATGTATCGGCCCTATGGGTTTTCTTCCGTTCCGCCTCCTTCGAAGATTCAATCCTTATTATAGGGAATATATTTAAGGATTGGGATTGGAATCAGATTCCACAGTTTTTCCAAGTGAGGACGGAATGGTGCGTGATGATGCTGGCTTTGATAGTTCTTCATTTCATTCCGCAAACCGTAGCGGATAAAACGCAGCTCCTCTTTGTCAAGTCTCCCTGGATCGTCAAATTCGTCTGTTTCCTGGTTGTAGTCCAGCTGGTCATTATATATATGTCGGAAGAAGTAGCTCCGTTCATCTATTTCCAGTTTTAGGAAAGAGCTAATGCTTGCAACGGATGAAAAAGAAAATAAAGTAAAATATACTAACGAAGTTTTTAGTCCGGTCTGAAGTTTTTCAGGCCGGTTTTCGTTTTTCTGAGCCATTAACTGATTTAAAAGTGGAGAGGAATAGTTCGGAAATATGTTCAATAACATAGAATTTAGGAATTGATACATATTTTAACATTTATTGATTCCATTGACTTGCAACAAGTTGAACGGATAAGGATGAGAATTTTGAAACTTTTTTACGCAGGGACTTGACAAGGGGGTCAAAAAGCTATAATTTTGCATTCGCGTTTGAGAAACAGCGCCTCCGCCGCGGAGCCGACGGCAAAGCGGGAAAAGAGGCGGTCAGACGACAAAAAGAGAACATTGACATCATGCCATCAAGACAAGCAGCGGAAAAGTTGTTTGAGAGTACAGGGACTAAAAAGAAGTCCCGTCAAGTAACCTTAAAGACTTAGGAAGATCCGGCCAAAGACAAAACAATTCGAAGAATCGGAAACAAACGAT
>CAYZQA010000019.1:0-38372 GCA_964480745.1 uncultured Sangeribacter sp.
CAGGAGTAATTTTTGGGGATATGATAACAGCGGGCCGCGAGGGCCCGCTGTTAACCATGGTTGAGCCCCGCCGGGGCTCGTGGACGCGATGTATCGCGTCCCTACTGCGGCAGGAGTAATTTTTGGGGATATGATAACAGCGGGCCGCGAGGGCCCGCTGTTAACAATGGTTGAACCCCTCTGGGGCTCTGAAATCAGTTTTGTTTTACAAGCATGCCGGTGGCGACGGCGTTGGCGGCTTCGTCGCCTTTGGTGGCGCGGATGATTTCTATTGCGAAGGGGAGCGTTGTGCCGGGGCCTTCGGATGTGATGAGATTAGGCTCGACCACTACTGTCTGCTCCACATATTGTCCTCCATTCGAGTTGATTGCGTCCCCGAGACCGGGATAACACGTCGCCGTCTTTCCTTTCAGCACTCCGAGCGGGGCAAGGACAACGGCCGGACCGGCGCATATAGAGGCTATGCGGCCATTCTTTTCATAATGAGCGAGGATTTTTTCTTTCACAAGGTCGTTGGCATATAGATTCTGCGCACCGGGGTCGCCTCCCGGGACTATGAGCCAATCGGCATCCGAAGTGTTGACATCCGAAATCAATGAGTCAGCGACGAGGGTCTGGCCGGTTGAACCCGTGACCTGAAGGTTGTCGGAGACAGCAACAGTCACCACCTGAATATCTGCACGGCGAAGGGCATCGATTGTTGCCGTCGCCTCCACCTCCTCCACTCCGGGGGCGAGGAAAATATAAGAGGGATTTGCTTTCATAATAAATGATCCGAATAAGGTTGAAAGTGCCACGAGGGCTCCTTTCAAAAATGTGTTTGACATAATATTTGTTTGTTAATCCAACTATATAACCAATGACTGAACCAGTAAGTTCAAGCATTCATATACTACCCGCCTGCCCCTACATAATGCCTTGGAGTCAGCAGCCCCTCACTGGAAAGGATGGGCGGATAACACACATTAATAGGCTAAAAACCAAATATATGTTAACGAAACTTAGCGGAACGAAATGGACGAACCGCAAGCGCTTCATGCTTGTTTCATTAGTGACGAGTGACAATTGACAAGTGACAATTTGACAATTTGACAATTTGACAATTTGACAATTTGACAATTTGACAATTTGACAATTTGACCAATTATTAAAATGAAACTCAATAAATAAAAACAAAAATAGAAATAAGAAATGGAAACAATCATCAACACCCGGATTCCGGAATTCAAGGTAGAGGCATATCATAACGGCCAGTTTGAAACAGTGACTGATAAGGATGTGCTTGGAAAATGGGCTGTGTTCTTCTTTTATCCTGCTGACTTCACATTTGTATGCCCGACGGAGCTTGTGGATCTCGCAGAGAAATATGACAAGCTCAAATCTATGGGCGTAGAAGTATATTCTGTCAGCTGCGACACGCATTTTGTCCATAAGGCATGGCATGACGCTTCAGACAGCATCAAGAAGATCGGCTATCCGATGCTTGCCGACCCCAAGGGTCTTCTCGCACGCGCTTTCGGCGTGATGGATGAAGAGACCGGCACGGCATATCGCGGGACTTTCGTCTCCGACCCGGAAGGTCTGATCAAGCTTGTCGAAATTCAAGACAACAGCATCGGCCGTAATGCAGATGAACTTCTCCGCAAGGTTGAAGCAGCGCAGTTTGTAGCCTCTCACCCCGGCGAGGTATGTCCCGCAAAATGGAAAGAAGGCGCAGCAACTTTGAAGCCCTCGATTGATCTCGTAGGCAAAATCTAAATTCTGATTGGAATGTCAATATTCTGATTAGTAAAACTAAAATCTGATTAGTATGGCCAATCTTGAAAAAGAATTAATTGACCAGCTGAAAGGAATCTTCGCGAACCTCTCTTCGCCAGTGACATTGCTGGTGGAGGGAAGTCCGGAAGACGCAAACAGAAAGGAGATGGAGGAGTTCGCAACGGACTTCGCCACCTCCTCTTCTCAGCTAAAGGTCAAGGTTGAAGACACGCCGACCCCGAGCGGCACGGCTGTCCTATCGATATGGCGCGATGGCGTCCCGACCGGTATCTCTTTTGCCGGCGTCCCGGGCGGGCATGAGTTCTCGTCGCTGATCCTCGCTGTCCTCAATTCGGACGGCCAAGGAAAGAATCTGCCCGATGAGCAGATGAAAAAGCGGATTGCCGCTATCTCAACGCCTGTCGAGATCAAGACATTCGTGTCGTTGACTTGCTCGATTTGTCCGGATGTTGTTCAGGCGCTTGATGTTATTGCACTTAACAATCCCGGGATAAACAACACTGTCATCGACGGCGGGGTCGTCCCCGATATGGTGAAGGAATATAACATCAATGGCGTACCGACGGTCTATGCCAACGGAGAGTTACTCAATGTAGGGCAGGCCACGATGGGAGAACTTGTCGCTAAACTGGAATCCATGTTTGGGTCGAATCTGGAAGAATCGGCTGCAGAAGGGACAACCCACTCCTGCGACGTGCTGATTGCAGGCGGCGGTCCTGCCGGAGCAGCGGCTGCTATCTATCTTGCCCGTAAGGGTCTGAAGGTAGGCGTTGTGGCCGGAAGAATCGGCGGTCAGGTGAAGGATACGAATGAGATCGAAAACCTTATTTCCGTTCCGTCCACTACCGGAACAGCCCTTGCCGGAGACTTGCGTCGCCATATGGATGGCTATCATATCGGCATATATGATAACCGCCGGATTGTGAAGACAGACATCAAGGGGAAAGTCAAACGACTCACGGCTGACAGCGGCGAGACATTCGAGGCTCCGCAGCTTGTGATCGCCACCGGCGCCTCCTGGCGCAAATTGGGTATTCCCGGCGAGGAGCAATACCTCGGAAAAGGAATCGCGTTCTGCACGCACTGTGACGGGCCCTTCTATGCCGGGAAACGCGTCGCTGTTGTCGGCGGAGGAAACTCCGGAATCGAGGCTGCGATCGACTTGGCAGCAATCTGCGAACATGTCGATGTCTTTGAATTCCTCGACACGTTGAAGGCAGATGAGGTGCTTCAAAAGAAACTCGCCACGTTCCCGAATGTCTCGATCCATACCTCTTCGGCCGTGACAGAAGTGAACGGAGACGGGCGGAACATCACGTCGATCACCGTTCGCGACCGGAAGACGGACAAAACGGCGGAATATCCCGTATCGGGAGTGTTCGTCCAGATTGGACTCATTCCAAACAGCAAGGACTTTGAAGGGGAAGTAGCCATCAACGGGCGCCGCGAGATTGAGGTGGACCGTCTGGGACGCACTTCCGTAACGAACGTCTATGCCGCCGGAGATGTCACAGACTCCGCTTACAAGCAGATTGTAATAGCAATGGGCTCAGGCGCGACTGCCGCATTGACAGCGGTCGACGACCGCAACCGAAGCGGAGAATAACGAGCCATAAGCATTATTAATCATAATCAGGCTCATATATCCAATCGGCATCAGCTGCCGGAAGGATATATGAGTCTGATTGCTTCTTCAAGGGTCACTCCGTCTGGGACATTCATCTTTGATCGGAGTCTCCAGCGGGCTTGCTTGACGCTTTCCGGGCGAATCCCGCAAAGCCGGGCGATCCGCTTATTGTCGAGACCGAGAGAAATGTAGGCCGCCAATCTGCGTTCCGTCTTGCTCAGATTGGGATGGGCCGCATCCAGAGCCTCAAGGAACTTCGGATTGACATCGGCAAAAGTCTCGACAAACGACTCTCGGTCTGTCCGGGTCAAATCGTGGGACCTCAGGGCAGCATTAAGCTGTCCGGAAGCTACGGGAGTCACCAGACCATCCTTGGCGAGGGCATCAAGCGCACCGCGGAGGTCTTCGGAAAGGCGTCTGTTTTCCTCCATCGCAAGTTCGAGGGCTATCACCCGCCTCCGGGCCTGCTCATTTCTTTGGTTTGCCGCCTCCCCTTCCCTCCTCTGGGCGAGGTAGCGCCTGCGATAAAGGGAAATGACAACAACTGCAATCAAGATTAGAATCGCAGAGATAATCACAAGGATGAGGGTCCGGTCGCGCTTCTGCAACTCGGCTTCGTGCAATCTCAAATCTATCTGACGGCGGTTTTCGATATCGGCCACGAATACATTAGCATTGACATCGGCCATTTTCAGGAGAACTTCAGTGGCCTCGCGATAGCATTCTGCGGCCTTTCTGGAATCGCCAAACGCGTCGGCAGCCATCCCCCGCGCAATAAAGAAATCACGAAAATATTCATCCCGAGGTAAGAGAGATGTGTCCTTCTCGACAACCGGAATCATGGCCCTGGCCGAATCCAACATGCCGTGGCGGACATATTCCTTGATCATGTGACTGCCGTAAAGGACTCTCATCAACTCCTCGTCGGGGTCGCCGGCAAGCCCGGCGTATGCCTCTTTCAACAGCGGAAAACTGTCTGTGAAAAGATAAAGGTTCCATTGGGCCATATTCTTCGCAACCGGATCCTGGCAGAACAAGGAATCCTGGAGAGAGGAACGCAGAAGGGCGGCTCCCTGACTGGGTTGCCCGGCCTTATCCAAGGCAGCCGCCCGATTGATAACATTCCGGGAAGCCTGGGCATAAAGGCCGGAGAGCCGAAGAAGGGAATCGGCCGAAGAGAAGTAGCCGAAAGCGGGCATCGGATTGCCCATATTGCTCAGTAGCCCTCCGATTTGCATGCAGTAATCCGCCTGATACGGGAGGTCGCCAAGCTCACGGAAAAGGTTCAGCTGATTGAGCAACCTGAAATAGCCGTCGGCATCCTGCGCGGGTTCAAGATCCATGTTCCATCTGATCCGCGCCACATCGTATGGGAAATGAGCCGAATCAGTAAGAGCGAGGGAAGTGTTGAACCCATCCATTGCCTCATCAATATCCCCTTTTCTCAAAGCAAGTCTGGCATTCCAATAATGGTACCTCGATTTCATTTCAGGTTGCCTCGGATTTTTATCGGCGATTCGCTTCATGGAATCAACCAATGATTCTATCTCAGAAGTGGCTGCCCGATCAAAATAAGCGTTTTCCAATTTAAGAGTGAGGGAATCGAATTCTCCCCCGGAAGCAATCCACCCGTAAGGATAAAGGCGTTCCCTCTCCTTCCGACAAGAAGGAAAGCAAACCATAAGAAGGCCCATCAAAAGGGGGAATAATGAAACTGCCAAACGGCTCACACCTATCATGGGATAAGTCCGGAAACTGAATTTCATATCAATGGTATAGATTTGTCTTGGGTAAATTTAGCAGCTACAAAAATAATAAAAGGAAGCCAAGGAGAGGGGAACTGTCAACGGAAAAGAATCTACTGTAGACCGAAATTAGGCTATTTGTAGACCGCCAAGCGGCGACTACAGGGAAATAAATGCAGAACTTTGCATCATATTCCCAAACACATAACCACTATGAACAAACTAAAGCATCTTGGGCTGCTGCTTATTGCCGCCGCCCTCCCGGCCTCAGCCGACATTCAATTCTCATTTCAATATGACTCCTCGAATCGGACGGCGGTCGTCACTGAGAGCAAAGGATCGCCAAGTTCCTCGACAGTATCCATCCCGATGCAGCAGACCTATAATGGAATCAAATATACTGTAGTAGGAGTCGAGGCTGGAGCGATGAACGACATCGCGGGGATGAAAACCTTGATCATCCCCGTCACAATCAAACAAATCGGAACTGTCCGATCAGGCAATTCAAAAGCATATCAGGGGGGGTGCCTATCCAACTTCCTCCGTTGTCCGGACCTTGAAAAGATTTCTGTCGAAACCGGGAATCCGACATTTATGGCTACCGGCGGAGGAGTGTTGTCGTCGGCCGACGGCTCGCAGGTCTACCGTATACCACCCAAAATGGACGTATCCTCAAATAGCGGAACGCTGAAAATGTCAACCACAGGCGTAGCCATCGCCAAAGACGCATTCGAAGGGAACACGACCATCACCGGCATCACGTTCTCCAAGAATCTGGAATACATCTCTCCTGAATCAGGGATTCAGACAATGAATTATCTCAGAAGTTTTAGCATTCCTTCGGGCGGTAAAGGAGAATCCTTTTATTATACAGACGGATCGGCCTTGATCAACAAATCAAGCAAGACAGTGATCAATTATGCGCCGGGGGCTCCGGCAGCCTCCTATACGCTTGGAGCTGCCAATGCGACATCCATTGGAAGAATGGCCTTTGCCAACACAGTGGCATTGAAAGAACTCACCGTCTCGGAAGGCTACAAAACGATGGCCGATTATGCTTTCCTGAACTCTTCGGTCACGCATATCAACCTGCCGTCTACCCTTGCGCTCAGCGAAGACTCAGGGAAGGGGGCGTTCCGCAACTCGAAGGCAATGAAAGTCAATTGGAACAACACCAATGACGCCGAGATCCCGAGCGACTTTATGCTCGACTGCGCTAACCTTACCTCTTTCACGATGAGCACTTATCCTAAAAGAATCGGGGCGTCCGCATTCCGCAATTGCCCGAAATTGGAAACTTTCGTCCCTTTCGACGGGAGAACGCAACTTGCCGGCGACAGCATTTGGGCTAATACGGGTCTGAAGGAGGTTGTCTTTGATTACGCCGAGACCATCGAGACGCAGCCATTCACATTGAGAGCCACTTTCTCAGGATGCAAGGAACTCCGAAAGCTTGATATGTCGCAGCTTTACTTACCCTCCGACAGGGTCCGACTGACACTCGGCGCAGGTTTTGCGGCCTCATGCCCGATGCTGGAGGAAGTATCGCTGCCCGGATATGTTGGCTTTGAAAAATCATCCTTTTACAACACCAATTCAATCAAAAAACTTCTTATACGGGAATTTGATGCTGACTATAAGCCAATAATCAGCATCTATTCCAATGTCGAGACACATCCGGAATGCTACGTTCTTGTTCCGGAAGGAGGAGCGGGTTACTTCCCAACTCCCGTCGATCAGATCTTCACAAGCATCGGTCCCGCCACGGCGACCCCGATTTTCTATTTCGAGACCATCTATCCGCTATTGTCACAGTTTGCTCCCTATTCGGTCAACTATGTGCCGGGAGCAACGACAAAGCGTTATCCTGAACCGGCGTTCGGAGCGCAGGTTGAAGAACTCTTTGGGTTCAAACTGGAAGATTGCACAGAATATATCGATGTCCAGTTGACTCCCCGGGATTTTGTAAAGATAACTCGACTGCGGGTTAATGGGGACGATGTGGAGATTCCTTCAAGCGGGAAAATACACCTCAAGCCGGAGCTCCGGACAATGAGGAACATGACAATTAACTTTACTGTCAATGGCATTCCGATGGAGACCCAATATCCTTCCAATCTCCTTCCCTGGGACAATTATGTCGGAATTCAGGAAGATCTTTATGAGGAATATCAAATAGCCGGGTCAGCCATAACGCTGCCAGAGAACATGACCGCAACGGTCTATGACCTGAACGGAATGGAGCAACTGCGGATTTCAACGGGAACGGTTGATCTGAAGGCCGATTGCGGATTAAGAAGCGGCGTTTATGTCTTAGTCATTGAGACAACGACGGAGACCAGAATCGCAAAAATCTTGATCTGACAATAAAATTTATCCAAACGAAGGAGTCGCGATTAATCGCGACTCCTTATACAAAAACAGGGACGCGATTAACTCGCGCCCCTGATATTTTTATTGATGGATCCTTTATTTCAGGATTAATTCTTCGAGGGAGCGTTTGGGGACGTGATGGATTCCGTCCGGGGTGCGGAAATATTTGAAGTCGTCATCTTTGATTTCTTCAATAACCACTTTCTCTACCGGATATCCAATGGCGATAACATAACGGGGAGAGAATCTTTCATCCAGTCGAAGCGCTTTGCTTAATTCCGGGGCGTTGAACGCCTTGATAATGCAGCCTTCAAGGCCAAGAGTCTGCATTCCGAGCCGAATTGCCTCCAACTGAAGGCCGTCATCACAAAGACAATTGCTGCCATAAGTCGAGTCGAGGCATTGCACAAGGTAGGCAGCCGGCCGTTCGCCGGGCTCCGGACCATCCCAATCCGCAAAATATCCAGCCCATTTCAGAAGAGGAAAAACCATTTCCCTTTCTTCCGGAGAGGAGACGAGACGATATCTCAACGGCTGAGCATTCCGGCCGGAAGGGCAATAGCGAGTCAGCTCGACCAATTTCTCAAGCTCATTCTCCCCTACCGGACGGCTTTCATCGAAGCGTCTGACCGTCCGGGCTTCCATCATCAGTTTTCTTAGACTCTCAAAATCCATATTCTTTAGCGGGTTGCGTTCTTCTGTTGCAAAAATAAAGAAATTTTCCTATGTTTGCAAAACGTCGAAGAATGAGGGCCTCACATGCAGAGATGGATCAGGGCTCCCTCCTTGACGAACACGGCGGGATTTCGACGGACGGCGGCATAGACCTGTGCGCTCGTGACCGGTCGGCCGTCACGCCGGACGTGAAGACGGTCGTAGTTGATCATCTTGGCGAGAAGGTCGGTGTTCATTCCCCGTCCATTCATGGCAAGGACATAGACCATTGCTTCCTCTAACTTCATAATGAAGTCCTTTAAACTTATTTACAACTCCTAAAAAACAATCAAAATTAAAATAAAGTCGTTTTTTCATTAATCTTCCGCCCCATCTTCGGCGTATTTTTCCTCCTTCATCAGTCGCAATGCCCGCATTGCTCCTTCTTCAGTAGAAAAAATCCACTCGAAGCTGTGACGAAATCTTAACGAAAAAATAAGTCTAAACGACTTCAATAGCAAAACCCAGTCTCATAAAACAGGGGACTGCAAAAATAAGGAAAAATGACATTACCACAAGACCCTTTCATGCTTTTGAGCATGATCAATATGAAACTGCGTGATGAATACCCCTCGCTTGATGAGTTGTGTGCTTCGGAAGGCATAGATTGCAAGGAACTTGAAGAACGGCTAAAAGCTGCCGGGTTCGAATATATGCCGGAGGTGAACCAGTTCCGCTGATTCGCTTGTTGAGGCTGATTCGCTTGTTGAGGCTGGGTCTGAACTTTTTCTCCATTGGATGTGTTGAAAAAATAGAAATATAAACTTGAAAAACACTTAGAAAATGGAAAAGAAGTATATCTGCGAAGTGTGTGACTGGGTATATGACCCGGCAGTAGGTGATCCCGAGGGAGGTATCGCTCCCGGAACAGCATTCGAGGATATTCCAGACGATTGGGTATGCCCTGTATGCGGCGTAGGCAAGGATCAGTTTGCCGAAGTCAAAGAATAAGTAATAATAAAGAATAAGTAATAATAAAGTATTTGTAAATGAGGTAATGCCTTTTGAGGCATTACCTCATTTTTTTTGCGGATTCCAATAAAATTTAATATCTTTGGGAACATTATTTAATATCTTTGGATAGACTCATGGAACAGGAACTTATTCGACGGATTTCAGATGGAGTCGACAGCGCAAAAGCCGGGAAAGCATTGGAAGCTTATTCCTCTTTTTGCCGCTATCTCTCGGAAGGCACAATGCCTCAGAAAAGCCATTATCCCTTTGGCTGGATAATCTATTACGCGCTTCATCAGACAGATTCCAAGGATATTGCATCCCGGAAACAGATGCTCGCCAATTATCTGAAGTTGAGCGTCGCGAAGCCCCACAAACTCCATTCCATGATACTGACGGAAGCCAACCGTCTCTATAAGGAGGCTATCGAAGCCGATGAGGCCCGAAGGTTCGGGGACTCTAAAAGTCCGGTTGTCCAGTTCTCAATGTTACGCTTCATCAAACTCTGGGACATAAGGAATTTGCGTCACGGCGACTGGAAAAGAAAGGAACATGACGGAAAACTGATGGGATCGACCGTCGAGCGCCTTATCACCTGCCTCTGCGACGAAGCAGTTCGCGACAAGGCCCTACCCTCTCCGGAAATCATAGACTTGCTCGACCGCGCAGTTGTGGAGTATCCGGATTCAGCCTCCATAAAGGCGCAAAGGGCTGCGATTCATCAGCTTGCCGGAGAAGAGGAACAGGCTGTCAACCTGCTTCGCGACGCCATCCTTTTCGCGCCGACCAAATTCTATCTCTGGAGTCGGTTGGCCGAAATGATTGACCGCACAACGGCGCCCCGACTAAAGATAGCCCTCTTTTATAAAGCCCTCTGCTGCCCGGGACAGGAGGCAATGAAAGGGAGAATCCACCTTTCTCTGGCCGAATCGTTATGCGGCGTGAAGGCCTGGCCGCAAGCCCTGTTCGAACTGAAGACAGTGGAACGGTTATATAACGCCAACGGATGGCATCTTCCCAGACTCCACTCGCTCCTTTCAGAACAGATTCCGGCAGGGACAACGCCTGAAAATCCGGAGCAGATCTATCGCCGCATCGCGCGGATGGCCGAGGAATTTGTCTATGACAGATTGCCGGACGTGGCCGTTACGAAAACCTACCACAAGGAACCGCGTCCCGGAGAGGAGAGCAAATTCCCGGGACAGAAGCCTGCAACAGCATGGAGGCTGACAGACAAGGATGGCAATAACTATTGGATCCAACCCCACCGCCATGGACTCGATCCCGCGCTGGCAATCGGAACTGCATTCATAGCCAAGATCCATGGAGGGAAGGCAGTCAAAGTCACTCACAACACGGAGGCATAATTTGCGTTAGATAAGAAGATAAGGACCTCTGACGCCATATATAAAAAACAAAAATACTTATCGGAAATCATACGACATCATCATGAATAAAAAATTGACAACTTTAATGCTGGCCTCCATATCCGCTGCGGGGATTCTCCCGGCCCTATCGCAAAGCATCAGGGAAGGATATGTGGAACGCGGGCCAACCTCGACCGACTTCCCGACAGCTCTTGCAACGTGGGAAAAAGGCCGGAAATGGAGCGAAGATGACAACTTTTACATATCACGCGTAAAGCCTCATGTCCGCTTCAGAAACGAGGCCACGCAGGTCAATCCGGCATTGACGGAGGACATCGACAAGAAGCTCATCTTCTGGGTTCCAATAAATAATGAATATTTCAATGCGTTGCCAGACGGAAACTTCGACAGCGAGGTTTTCCCGATGTGGTCATACGTGACCCATTACGGCAACTGGTCAACCCCGCTCGTGCGCATCCCGGGGAACTTCCTGGACGCAGCTCATCGTAACGGAGTGGCTGTCAGTGCGGTAGCCGGAATTCCATACGGAAAAATCACCGACAAATGGAACGATGCCCTCATAGCGCTTGCAGAGACCGGGGCTGAGAAGCTGTCAGATTATCTGCTATATTACGGAGTCGACGGATTGGGATACAACTCAGAGTTTTACGGAGACGCAACAATCGTCAGGAACCTTAATGATCTTCATGCCGAGACCCTGAGGATAATGAAGAAAAAAGGGAACCATCTTGCCGAAAACATCTGGTATGACGGGACAAACATCGAGGCTGACATCAGTTTTGACAATGGCCTCGGGACTCACAACCAAGATATATGGGGATATGGCGACAGCATCAGGAGCGCATTGTTCCTGAACTATAACTGGAACGACCCAAAGCTGCTCCAAAACAGTGTTGCAACGGCAAACAGGCTCGGCCGGACGCCGCTTGACCTTTATGCAGGAATCAATATGCAAGGCGGGGAGCCCAAATATACCCGTCCGGGCATATGGCCCCTCCTTCAGCAATATCCGTTGTCGATTGGACTTTGGGGGGCTCATTCGGAAAATATGTTCTATGAAAGCCGAGCAGAGCAGGGGCCGTCCCCTCTTGAAAGGCAGCAAACCTACATGACCAGAATGCTTAACTGGTTCACTAACGGTTCGCACAATCCGATCGCTTCGCATGAGTTAAGCAACTCCCTGAATTACGGCGCCTCCAATCGGTCTTTCTTCGGAATGTCAAAACTGATGTCGGCCCGGTCGGCATTGAAATGGAGCCTGAACGACGAACCATTCGTCACGAGCTTCAACCTTGGCAATGGACGTTTCTTCAATTATCAAGGCGTCCGCCAACACGATGCAGAATGGTATAATATAGGTATTCAGGATTATCTGCCGACTTGGATGTGGTGGTTTTCCACAAAATTCCTCGGCAGGGAGTCGAGCGATCTTGCTTCAGACGGACTGAAAGCGGAGTTCACCTGGGATGATGCATGGATGGGCGGTTCGACAATCCGTATCCACGGATCGAGCAGAGAGGAATACCTCCATCTTTTCAAGACTGAATTTGCCCTCCGCGAAGGAGATGAAATCATTTTCCGTTACAAGATAGTTAACGGACAAGGGGATCTGGGACTCACCATGTCGGTCAAGGGAAAAGAAGGAACTCCCCTCCCCGACCTTGCTCTGGCCGGAAAAGACGCGAACACATCCGAGGATATGCCCGGCTGCTGGATTACGCGCCGGTTTATCGTCGGCAGCGATATGGCCCTGCAACCCGGCAAAGATGAGATCGCCATGGTTGCTCTTCATTTCAAGAACGCAAAGGATCTTGACATGCGTCTCGGCGAGCTCTCTATCAAACGATTCTCACATCTTTATCTGACTGTCGGGACTCCCATCGTGGAATCCACGACACTTCTGAGCTCCCGGGCCGACGGAGCTGACGGAAAGATCATCTTCTCCATGCCGAACGATAAGGGGGATGATGTCTGCTATAACACGGATGTCAACACTTCCTATTTCAAACTCTGGTTCCAACAGGAAGGGGAAGAGCCCGTCATGATGGGCATGACTACATCATGGGCCGGACTGATGTTCTCCGCTCCGTTCGATGGCAACCGGGATGCAAAGGTCAGATTCGGCGTAAGCGCGCTGGCGCTGAACCGAATCTCAGAAAGCCCGATAGCCTGGGGAGACTGGCACGAGGCCGATTCCAAATATGAGATTTCAGACGCTATTGTCCGCTCAGCCGAAGTTATTCCCCCTTATAAGGAATTTAGCTTGGGCTATTCCGACCCCGCCCATGAACCGGCCGATTGGAAACTCGTCGACAACAAGGGGAACGTAATGGCAACGGTGGAGAACTCCACCACCCTCTCCTTGCCTGACGGACTTGACCGCACGGGCCTCTACAATCTCATAATTGACGGTTATGAGCAGGAAGGGACGGAGAGAGTCAAGAAAGAACGGACTCTGTTGGGCTATATCCAGATTTCGGATGCTTCAAAAGGAGGAGCTCCGAAAATCAGCAGCCTCAACCCTGACGATCCAGAGCATCCCAATTCTTTCTCATACGATCAGGAGGATATATCGGAGCCCATAGAATATCCGGACAATAATGTCAGGATAAGCTATACATTCGATCCGGGAGAGGGGAAACTGTCTCGCGGCGTGAAGATCGGGAAAGAGGCCTTGGGATTCGCCTTTGACGAAACAGGGTTGGAATCCTTCAAGCCGTTCTCTGTCAGCTTCTGGTTCAAGCCGGAAAGTTTTGAAGACAATTCCGTTCATGCCCTCAACATCAGGTTCAAGGGAGATCCCTGGTCGGTCAACACATGGGGATGGATGTGGCATACGCTGACACCTGACGGACGGAACGACAGCTTCTCCATCCGGACCAAAGATGGAAGCACAATCGAGTATCATTTCGATGGGCTGAAGCTTCACCCCGGAGTTTGGCATCATCTTGCCTATACGTTTGACTTCGATTCGAGAGGCCGCGTGATGCCCGCGCTCTGGGTTAACGGAGTCCGCCAAGATATTACTTCCTGGACTTTCAATGGCAAAACTCGTGAAGGAGAGCCCTATTATCTGGGTCCGGCCTGGGAATGGCACAAGAACAATATCGTGGCCGTCGGAGGTTATCTCCACAAGACGGGGTCCGTCCGCGGAGCGGCCGACAACCTGATGGTCTGGAACAAGGTGCTTACGGAAGAGGACATGGTTTCAGCGATGGGCACAATGTTTGACTTCAACAAACCGGAAGGGCTCATAGGCCTGTTTGACTTTGAGTCTGACCCCGATGAGAATGGCCTCTTCGAGAACCTCGGGGAAGGGACTTTCAAAGCCGGTATGCACAATTATGTTGACAAGGAGGGAGAGGGACAGGCCGATCCTTCATGGCAGCAGCCGGTCTTCTGCGCCGGTTCGCCATTCCTGATCGGGGACGGACATTCCGTGACTTCAAATGTTGAATGGGAAGTTCCCGGAGCCGACATCATTATGGCCACAGACGGACCCTCGGGCTTTAACGGAATGTACAAGGGAGACATCCGGCTATATTATCCTCGTCCAGACGGAGGGTCGATCTATCCGGAGGGCTATCCCGTCACGCTTCGCGTGAAGAATGAATTCGGGGAGGATTCCCGAACGATGATTGTACGCTTCCCGACAACCTCCGTAGATGAAATCGGGGATAAGACTCCGGGGCTCATTGCCTATCCGACCGTCTTCGAGACGAGCACATCGGTATCTGCTCCGGCAGATGGAAGAATCACATTGCGACTGACAGGAGCAGACGGTCGCGTATGGCTCTCGAACGACTATAAGGCCCATGTCGGAGAGACGCTGACAATTTATCCCGACGTTCCGGCAGGGGTCTACTTCCTGACGGCATATATCGAAGGGAATCCAATCGGCACAACCCGGCTGATCCGTAAATAACAAAACAGATTGATCTCCCAAGGGAGGCGAATGCTTGACGGCGTTCGCCTCCTTTTTTATTAACGATGGCTGACAAGGAGGTTGAATAGTTATTTCAGGGCTATTTTAAAGATTATTAATTGCATAGTATGGTCAGGAGTGTTAATTTTGCAGTTTAAATGGCACTCATTTTTTGAAATAATAAGTTTAAACGACTTCAATTTTAGAATCTAACATTCATAACGATAATATGAAAAAATTTCTACTTTCATGCGTCGCGGCCGCGTGGCTTTTGCTGGGCTCGGGATGCAAGGAGAGCAGCCTCGGTCCGCTAAATCCGGAGGATGAGTATTACGGACCGTATACTCTTATCACATTGGGAGAGGAAGCGGAAGGGGTCAACGCCTCTAACTTCACCCTGACCCTGAAGGCCGAGGACGGCACGATAATAGAACGGGAAGTGACCCACTCACGCCGTGGGGGCGTGTCGAAGATCGTATTAGACCGAGGTTTGCCGGAGGGTACGTTCCGCCTCCTTTACGGAAGAAATTTTTCCGGGAAGGGGGATCGTTATGACGAATACGGATTCGGAAGCCGCATTCACTTCTCCCCCGATGGAGTTGAGGTCCTCGACCGTTTCGACCCCAAGATGCGATGCGCCGGGGCCGGGACATCGAAAGATCCTTACATAGTTTCAAGCTCAACGCATCTGTTCAACCTGATGATGGCCGTCAATGATTACGATTCCAACCGCGACATCACGACCGGGACGAAGTTCGAACAGGTCTGCGACATCGACATGAAACAGATGTCGCGCAATTGCGACTCTCATTATGGCTGGATGCCGATCGGGGCAGACGCCAATACTCCGTTCCGAGGAACCTACGACGGAGGAGGATACACGGTCAAGAACCTGACGATCAACCGCCCCAAATCTGTCGGCGTCGGTCTATTCGGATTGGTGTGCGACGGAGCGATCGAGGGCTTGAATATGACTGACTGCACCATCTCGGGGCAATATGCTGTCGGTTGTGTCGCCGGAGGAGTGATCACTTCCGGAGCTGGCACGCGCGGCACAGGGACATTCACCAACTGCTCCGTCGAGAACACGACCTTGAACTGTCCGGAAACGAGCGCCGCTGTAGGCGGCGTCCTGGGCGCAGTCGACATGCACTCCCGGGCCCTGCTCGCCGGATGTAAAGTCGAGGATAGCCAGATCAGCGGAGGAATGAACGTTGGCGGAATTGCCGGCGGCGCCGGAATTTATTCCTCGGTCATGATCAGCGATTGCGCCAACTCGGCACGGGTTGAATCCGCGCTCTCCGGAGCGGGGGGCATGATAGGGACGGCTGACACGTTGAACGTTGCCGGATGTTCCAACCGTGGCCTTATCATGGGGGCTCTGCAAGCCTCTTCAGATTCGCCCCATCTGGGCGCCGGAGGTATTGCCGGCGGTAGCGGCATGGCCTGGATTTCAGCGTCAACCAATTTCGGGGCCGTAAAAGGAAACGAAGGCGTAGGCGGCATTATCGGAAGCACGCGCGTGACCGGATCGCAGGGTGGAGAATTCTATTACAATCAGGCCATGCTCCGCTATTGCGGCAACGAGGGGGATGTCGAAGGGAAGAACTGCGTCGGCGGAGCCATCGGGGAGGCACAAGCCGGAACCTACGGAGTCTATAACACCGGTAGCGTCAAAGGCACAGACTACGTCGGCGGAATCTGCGGGACAACCTCAATAGCCGTAATCCACAACACGGTCAACAGCGGTCAGGTTTCCGGCAGCCGATATGTAGCCGGCATATTGGGGAAATGCACGTGGGGGTCGCTCGCGCTAAACCAGAACAACGGCAAAGTGACCGGCACATCAGGACGCACGGCCGGCGTGATCGGATTGGCCGGGAACAATACCATTCTCAACTATTGCTCCAACTTCGGCGAAATCGAGGGTCCCTCCTCCTCTCCGGTCGGCGGGATTGTGGCTGAAGTCGGCGACCCGAGGAAATGGACCGGAATGGACATAGCGGAATGCGTCATCGGCTCGCTTGAGATTGTGACGGCCTTTGTCGGCCCATGCATCGCAGTGGCGGAAGGCCTCATAGAATTTTCCCATGGAGCCGAGATAGTTCTGAAAGTAATAGAGATTGTGCCTGATGCTATCCTCCAACTCATAGATTATAGTCTTCTTGGTTACGGGATTTATGAGATAGTGAGCCCTGAGGTGAAGGCAGAACTCAAAGCCGCTATTGAAGGACGCATTGCGGAGGTTTCGGGAACGATCGGTTCCACAATGGCTTCATTGCGTGAAAACGCAAATGCCACCCAGGCTAACTTCTCAAATCCGCAGCTGGCGACAAACTACGCTGCAAATGTGGGGAAAGTCCTCGATTATTATGAAATTGAGGGAAATGATGAAAAATTCAATGAAAGCATCAACGAAGCGCGCGAAGAAAGAGCGGAGAAACTGGAGAAAATTCAGAAAGGGAAGGAGATTCTTCATGCGGCAATCGGAGGGGTTGCAGTCGTTTGCAGCACTGTAGCCCTAATCGGCGGGACAATCGCTTCGGGAGGCACGGCCACGGCATTCCTCGTGATGGGAACGGCGGCGGCCATCATCGGAGGGACTAATGCCATTGTCAAATCATGCACACAATTTGAATCCAACGCAGTTGTCATTTCGCAGTGTGTAAACTCCGGGTCCGTCAAATCGCCGGGCAACAACAAAGCCTCCGCAATTGTCGGCCAGCTGTATGACGGATGTGTTGTTCAAGACTGCTTCAACTCAGCCTCTCTTGAAGTCGGGGACGACAAGGGATTTGTCGGGCAATCAGGTTCGCACACAGAAATCAGTCGCTGTGTTTCTCTTGTCGAAAACAACAAACGCGAAGATGGAAGCAATGTAAAGAATTCTTTGTTTTATGACTCCTCCCTAAACGGAGCGAAGAAGAGTTTCGGATCAGATAATTACCGAGTCTCTCCGGATCTCTTCTCTTCTTCCACGACTTACACTGAATGCGGCTTCAATATGACCAGTCACTGGACCATTCCGGCTGGCTTCCCGTATGCTATCCCCAACCACTCCCAGATGCAAAAATAACCCAGCAAGATATGAAATTACAAACATCAAAGACAAAATGCAGTCTCATGGGCAGGCTAAGCCGTGCGCTCGGGATTGCGGGACTGTCAATCCTATTGTCGTGGGCAATGGCCGCATGTTCGGAAGAGAACGTCCCGGCCCCTCCGGCTCAAGGGTCGCTTGAATCGGAAGGAGACTCCCGGGTCACCCTGCTCAATCTGACCGGCGAATCATCCGACGCCGTGTCGCCGGATGAAGAATTAACATTCCAACTTGTCAACCCGGCAAAGGATGTTTCCTATCAATTCACCGGGAAACTGACCTACGACCATACTATCAGTCATTTCGGACTGACCGGGGCTTTCCAATGTCGACTTAATATAGGAAATGTCAACATTGAGGATGGAGAGTATTTTCTTACTATCATCGACAAGAATGTTGAGATTTTGGGAATGAGGAAAGTCCGATTTTCCGGAAACATCGGCGAGGAGGTCAACACCCCGACAATGAAATATACCGATCTGGAAGGATCAGGAACGGAATATGATCCTTACCTGATCAATGATGACGGCGACCTGCTGACTCTTTTGTGGTATCTCGAAGAGGATGCCAATCATGGATTCGGTTATTACTTCCGTCAGACAGCCGACTTCGACTTGCCACGCCGCAGCCAGATGATCGATGGCCATGTCTGGTCGGCAACCACATTTGCAGGACACTATGATGGGGCTGGACATTCACTCCGACATCTCGTTTATCAAGGGGGATCTGATGAAACGGAAGATTCCAACATAGGCCTTTTCAGCAACCTGCTTAATGCAACGGTGGAGAACCTGACCCTTACCGACATCCTGCTGACCAACACGGCTTCCTGCACGGGAGCGATTGCCGGGGCGGCTTACGGAAACTCCGTGTTCAGGAATATCTCAGTCTCCGGGACTATCGCATCCTCCGGACATTCGATCGGAGGATTGGTTGGCGAGGCAAAAGGGGATATTCAGTTTGATGGCATTGAAATCACATCACTCTTTATCAATGCCTCCACTTCCTCGAGGAATGTCGGAGGGATTGTCGGCTACATCTCCGGCACAAATTGCAAAATCTATAATGTCTCCAGTCCGGAACATGTTTTCTCTGTCAACGGGGGGAGCAATGTCGGAGGAATCATCGGCATGGCAGAAAGGCTGAGCACGCTTTACTTAAACAACATCAAGCTTGAACATTCAGTCGACAAGGAGAGTTCCACAACGAAGATTATTTACGGCGAAGGGGAATATGTCGGAGGAATTGCCGGCTTGCTCAGGGAAAATTATAGCGTAAATCTCGACAATGTCACAATCAAAGCCCCGACCAGGGGAATGAACCACATCGGCGGACTGTTTGGTTCGGCACAGAAGAACAGCCAGATTGTCATTTCCTCGACCTTACTTTCATCTGTTGTCAAAGGGACAGAATCCGTCGGAGGATTTGTAGGATCGCTGGAAACAGGAAAAGATCAAACTTTTACTATCGGGGGAGAGGACAACACGACGCGCTACGTCGTCAAATCTTCTGCGGCCGCTGAGGTTGAAGGAGTCCACTCGGTCGGAGGAATGGCAGGTCTTTACTCCGGGTTTGATCTCAATATCCAAATGAAGTCAAAAGTTGAGATTGCAGTCAATGTGAAAGGGGATGAAGCTGTCGGAGGCGCAATCGGACGGATGACAAACAAGGGCTATCTTGATGTCGACGGATTCAACTTCAGTTCGCCGACAATGCGAGTGGAGGCCTCTTCGCGTTTTGCCGGCGGCATCATTGGCAGTCTTGAAGGGGGAGAAGTTCATGGAGGACATCAGTTCAACCTTGAATCTTCTATTCCCTCTTCCAAGGATTTGCGGAGCCATTTCTCCGGAGTCGTGAAAGCCGGGGAGATAGCGGGGGGAATAGTCGGATATTCGAAGTGCTTTATTTCCGGGGTTGCGAGCTCGGCGTCAGTCACGGCAATGAATAACGTTGCCGGAGGAATAGTCGCCCAGTCAGAAAACAATCTGAGCCATTGCGCTTTCATGGGGAGCGTCAGCGGGAAAGATTATGTCGGAGGCCTGATCGGAATCTCGGATGGGGCCGTTGAACTTTCATCGCTGCTTAATCTCGCGGACATCTCGTCCGGGACGACACAGGGAGGCGTTGTGGCATATATCCGCAACAATATCTCTGTCCCTAACCAGGAGGTCGGCGGCTGCTACAACAAAGGGAAACTTTCGAACGGATCCCTCGTCGGAGGCGTTGTCGGGCTCTACAATCAGGGAAAGGCGGCCAGCACACTGATCGAGGACTGCGGCAACAGCGGAGATATTTCTGCGGCCGGAACGACGAGCACGAGTGTGGGCGGCGTAGTGGGACATTATCAGACAACCCACTTCCATGTCAAGGGATGTGCCAACCATGGAAATATCTCAAGCGGCAAGGAGCAACTCGCAATCGGCGGCGTGATCGGAGAGATCGGCACAAGAAGCAACACTGAATTCTGCCAGGGGGAAGTTGTTGAATGTATGAACAGCGGGACAATCTCCAACGGCCTCGGAAGCACAAAACTTGGAGGAATCGTCGGTATCCTTCACCAGACGAACTCCAATGGCTTTACGGCCTACGCAACGATCCAGAATTGTTACAACCTCGGGGACATTCCATCAAAACAGAAGAATGACACCGGCGGCATTCTCGGGTTTGCCGGGGCATACTCGGGCGTCTACCGGACTTTCAACGACGGCATGATCGAGCATGGGAACGCGACCATGGGCACCCACACGGCGGGCACAATCCTCTTCCATGGCGACAACTACTATGTGGAAGGAACCGGAAAAAGCTGGCCTTCCTCAAAATCCGTAAAGAGCGACAAAGTCTCCGACCTGAATTCCTACTCCGGGTTTGACTTCAACAAAGTCTGGAAAATCACCATGTATGGACCGCGACTGCAACACTGTCCATTCCAAGACCAGACCCGCTAATCAAAATCTGAGCAAATCAATCAGGGCGACCGGAACATCTTCCGATCGCCCTGATATTGTAATTGGAATATGAATGATAAGAAATCAACAGAAAGTCAGTTGGATATGAATAGAAGGTCCGGGGTTTTGTTTTCTATGTATAGACTGGGGACGGCAAGGCCATCCTCGGAGGGTTGCCAGTCGAAACGGAAGGGACGCTTGAAGAAGGGGTCTATTTTGGCGGCTGCTTCGGGATTCAGGAGCTGCAGGAAGGGGTAATAGTCGAGAAATTCCCCTCCCATTGAAGCGAGATGGGGAGTGTAGATTTGGAGGTCGATCATCTTACCCCCAATCTTCTCCAGCCTCTGACATAAGGCTATCAGGGCTAACTTGCTTGCAGAAGGCACGAGCGAAAACATGCTGTCGCCAAGGAAGCAGTCCTTGATCCAGTAGCCATAAAGGCCGCCCACCAGGCGGTCGCCATCCTGGGAATCGTAAACCTCCACCGACACAACCACTCTCCTCTTCCATAACTCTTCAAGGCTCTCAATCAATTTCGGGCCAAGCCAGGCTCCGCGTTGTTGATCACGCTGATCGACCGTTGAGCAGTGACGGGCAACTTCCGGCAATGCTTGGTTGTAGGTCGCGTAGTAACGCCCCTTGTTAATCAAGGTCCTCATGGAATGAGAGATGTGGACCTTCTCCGGGAAAAGCACAAAGCGGCGTGTCGGACCATACCAGTGGATTTCCGGAAGCCTGAAATCCGACCAGGGGAAAATCCCATAGGAATAGGCAAGCTGAAGACGTTCGGGAGACAAGTCGCCTCCTACGCAAAGAGGACAACGCGTCCCATCCCCCATCCCCATTCTCGGATCAGGAAACCAAATGTCGCCATCTTCTTCCAATCCTTCCAAGTCCACATCATACCAATATTCCGAATCATCCGCACACAACGACCCTATATGAATGGCCATGACATCATCCATTCCCACATAGATATTATTAGACGCGTCATTCATGGCTGATTGTAATTTTAAATTCACCTTCCTCAACCTCAGTCTTCGCCTTTCCGCCATTGCGCAAGCCTCCGAAAAGTATTTCCCGGGATAGGGGGCGCTTGAGCCGACGTTCCAACACTCTCCCAAGTTCGCGGGCGCCATACTCCTTCGTGAAGCCCTCTTTGAGAAGAAGCCTTCGCGCCTCTCCGGATAATTCAAGCGCAACGTGCCGCTCCTTCAATTGAGTCCGGAGGTTGGCAAGGAACTTGTCAAGGATTGATTCTGTCATCTGCTCATTCATGGCATTGAAGGCGACGACTCCGTTAAGACGGTTGATAAACTCCGGTTTAAAGAGACGTTTCACCTCCGCTGCCATTGCCGAGGAAGGAGTCGCCCGGCTCTCGAAACCAAGGCGCGCCCGGGATGCAAACTGTGCGCCGGCGTTGGAGGTCATGATGAGTATGACATTCGAAAAATCGGTCGCGTTGCCACGATTGTCCGTTAGACGCCCATAGTCCATCACCTGGAGCAGGATATTGTAAATGTCGGAATGAGCCTTCTCAATCTCGTCCAAAAGGAGCACACAATTGGGAGTCTTGCGTATGGCATCTGTGAGGATACCTCCATCGTCGTAACCGACATATCCGGCTGGAGCTCCGATAAGCTTGGCGACGGAATGTTTCTCCGTATACTCGCTCATATCGAAGCGGACGAGGCCAATTCCCAGCTCCTCGGCAAGTACGCGGGCGAGTTCTGTCTTTCCGACACCGGTCGGACCGACGAAAAGGAAGGAGCCCGTCGGTTTGTTGCCATCCTGAAGACCGGCACGCGCCATGAGGACGGCCTCCACGACATCCTCCACGGCCTTATCCTGCCCATAGACACGGGCAAGAATGCGTTCTGCCAACCGGGCATCAAGGTCAGTCTGTTCCTCTTTCATCGCCAGGGAGTCGACTTTGGCGATTCTTGCAAGAATATCAGCCACGAGGTCCTTCCCCACTACATTGCGGCCTTCTGCGTCAGGGTGAATTTGACGGTAAGCTCCCGCCTCGTCCATCAGGTCGATAGCCTTATCGGGCAGGAAACGATCGCGGATATGTCGGGCTGACATTTCTGCAGCAAATTCGACTGCATCCTCCGCATAGCGGACTCCATGAAATTCCTCATAATGCGGTTGAAGGCGACGGAGGATCTCAATCGTATCAGAAACGGAAGGTTCGGCAATCTCAATTTCCTGAAAACGGCGGGAGAGCGCCTTGTTGCGGGCAAAGGAACGCTTGTTATCTTCAAAGGTGGTGGCGCCGATGAAACGAACGCGACCATCTTCAAGATAAGGCTTCAGTATATTGGAGGCGTCCAGCGAACTGTCGGAAGTTGCTCCGGCACCCATCATCGTATGAATCTCATCGATGTAAAGGATAACATTCCCTTCTTCGGCAGCCCCTTTCAGGATAGCATCCAGACGTTCCTCGAAATCACCCCGCATCCGCGTACCTGCCACGAGGCTTCCCATGTCGAGCCCATATATCTTCGCTCCCTGCAGCCGGGATGGGACCTTCCCTTCCTCAATCATACGGGCCAGTCCATAAATCAATGCAGTCTTCCCAACGCCCGGCTCGCCAATGTGAAGGGGATTGTTCTTATCTTTACGACATAGAACGCGGATTGTCCGCTCCAGTTCTGATTCCCTTCCGACAAGAGGATTGCGGGAGGGGGCCAAGTCGCTGATGGAAGTCACGAGGGAATGCCAACCTCCCTTCTTTTTAGGACTTTCGGCGGAGTCTTTTTGATTGGAATTGGAGTCCCTTTCAGTGTCATTTTCAGAAACGAAGGTTGAGTCTTCGGAGTCCTCCAACATGAGTTCCAACAACGCGCCGAACGAAAAGCCCGGGAGGGAGGCAAGAAGGCGTGCGGCCTCGCTGCTGTTTTCTGAAGCAAAAGCATACACGAGATGGTTGATATTGATAGTCTCCCTGGAGGCACCGGCCGCGTTCTCAGCCGCACGCTGAAGCAACGCTTCGGCTCCTACGGAAAACTCCGGCTCATAGTCAATGTCTTCCGGGACCAGCTCAAGGTTATCCATATATACGCTCAGGGACTCCTCCAGATACGCAGAAGAGCCAGGACTAATGGCTTCAAGGGAAGTCTTGACCTCCTCCTCGCTGAGAAGGACAAGCAGAATATGCTCCGGAGTTATAAACTCATGACGCAATTCCAAAGCAAAGTCTCTTGACTCTTCAAGGAGAGTCCTCAATTCGGAAGACAAAAATAACTGAGGCATAGAATATAGAATAATGTCTAAAATGGCTCAAAAAAATAAATTCTGATAAAAATGGACTGCTGATTTCACTCCGCCGGACGCAGTGTGAGACGGAGAGGAAAATTGTTTTGTCGCGCAAGGTCGGTCACTTTTCTTTTCTTGGAAGCCGCAATATCGTATGGGTAAGTCCCGGCGATGGCCTCGCCTTGCCGATGAATCTTCATCATGAGAGATTCGGCCTCCGAAGCGGGATGAAAGAAATGGCGGATAAGGACCATCGTGACGAAATCCATTGGGGTGAAATCGTCATTATGCATGACAACATGATAACAGTCGGGCACTTTCGTGCCGGTTCGCTCCATCGTCAGCTGGCTTGAATTCTGTTGAGGCATTTAAAAATCAAATAAGTCCCCGGCGGGTTCCATGATGGAGACTCCGCCGGGGTAATATTACTGTATCAGGAATTATTTCAATCCGTAAGGCCGGACATGTCATCTCCGAGCAGCTCTCCAACCTCCGGGGATTCATAAGAATCATTGACAGGAGGCTCGGCGGCATAGCCATAACGGGAATATCCGTAGCTATCGCTGTGGCCGTAGGAATAACTGGGACGTGTTGCGAGACGACGGAAATATTGGGATTTCTTCCATTCCCCCATCTCGGAGAAGTAATCGGCGGCTTCGTTGGCAAACTTGAAACGGTCGTCCCCTTTCGCGTTCTTAATCAGATGGGCATAGATGTCGTAGATCCGGCGGCGTTCCATCTCGTAATCACCTTCCTTGGCCTCTTCGAGCAAGGAATTGCATTCCTCGACAAAGTCATCGTATCGTTCAGGAAGCCAGCTTTCGGCAATACGCGAAAGATAATAGACGATCCTGGGAGAATTGCGGTCAGCTTCATTTCGGGCCGTCACCATCGCCTCCATTTTTTCGCGGATGTTGTCGAGTTCCCCCATGACCATTTCATTGTCGGAGAAGGATTCCTCCAACTGCGCGGAAAGATCGGCTATAACGCGCTGACCTTTTCCCGTGAGCGGATTCTGGCGGCAGATCATGTGAAGCATCTGGGCTACATTCTTGACTCCATGAATAGCGTTTGCCTGACGTCCGACAGCCCCGTCAAAGCAGGAAAAGACAACTTCCTGACCATTATGGATAGGTTCGAGCGGTGCGCGGCCCATGTTGAAATAGATGTCTGCGCCTTCCTTGTCAGTGATAAAGCCAAATTTGGGTCCGGTCTGCTTTACGCGCCCTGACGCCGGCATCCAGAGGTTGCAGAGAGCGGCATAGCGTTCGGGGTCAACCGAAAGGCGCGGCCTCGGATCATCCATGCGGGACTGGACTTTCGGTTTACGCTCGCGGATACTGTCGAGATCAATTTTGCCGACAATCTTGAGATTTACGGGCGGAAGTTCCTCTGTTTCGAAATGGTCATCGAAAGGCATCCCTTCCGGAGCTTCAGCCGTTGCCCCATTCTCTTGGACTGTCTCGGAGCTCGTCGCGGCAGCCTTATCCGGGATAGAAGAGAGGGAAGTTTCCGACGAATGAACCTGCGTTGCAAGGAAGTCTGATTTCTGATAGATCTCCTCTACGGAACGGAGGGCTACCGCCCGGACACTGCCGGTGATTTCCGACTGGAGATAAATAAATGATTCATCAATTGCCCTGAAACCGCCATAATGAGGCGAGCCGGCTGTGGAGGTCTTTACAACCAATTGATCGCCGGGATTGAAATAAAAGGTGAACTCTTTCATCCAACAATAAAGAAAATTAAAACATTAATGAAGAAGTCGGAAAACTTCTACAACTCCATAAAAAGGAAAAGGTACCGTCAAAATTTTTGAAGTCGTAGTTTATTGGCTTCTTCAATCCCCAAAATTAACAAAATCTTGGCAAAAATTCAATTTTAGAGCGTGCAATCTTTTTAAACCGTTGTTAAAACCTTGATTATTAGACGATATAACAAAGATTAAGCGAAGCAGTGTTTTCCTTCTGCCTCGCTTAATCCCAATAATCTCAATCTCTTAATGATTGCTATTTCCAATCGCGGCTTAGCGCGTAAAGAGCAGCTCGCGATATTTCGGCAATGGCCAGATTTCATTATCCACCATAAGCTCGAGTTTATCGATATGATAACGGATAGTTTCCATTATCGGGAGAACGTTATCGTGGTATGCAATCGCCTTCTCGCGCTCGCTTTGAATCTTATTGGCCTTCTTGCGCTCGTTGACCATCGTCTCCACTCCCGTCTTTATTGCAGAAACATGGTCGGCAATGGATTCGATATTGGCGAGGTCCTGGGCGGCAATCTTGTCGGCTTTCTCTCCCTTGAAGAGCTGTTTGACCTTGAAGACATTGTCAAGAAGGAGCGATTCGTAGCGGACAGCAGCGGGAATGATATGGTTGATGGCCATATCGCCGAGCACGCGGCTTTCAATCTGGACCTTCTTCGTATACATTTCCCACTTCACTTCGTTGCGGGCCTCGATCTCCTTGCGGGACAATACGCCGGACTCCTCAAACATCTCGACATTCTCGGGGCGGGTATAAGCATCATACATCAGAGGAGCTGAAGTCTCCGTGTCGAGGCCACGGCGCGCGGCTTCTTCCTTCCACTCGTCGGAGTATCCGTTTCCGTCGAAATGGATCGGCTTGGAATCAACGATCAGCTTGCGGACTTCCTGAAGCACTGCCTGGTCAGTCTCCTCCCCTTCTGCGACCCGTTTCTCCACGGCATCTGCAAACTTATTGAGCTGATGAGCGACAGCGGCATTCAAGGCAATAAGGGCAGAGGCATTGTTGGCCGAGGAGCCGACGGCACGATATTCGAAGCGGTTACCAGTGAAGGCGAACGGGCTTGTGCGGTTACGGTCGGTGTTGTCAAAGAGAAGTTCCGGGATCTGAGGCACGTCGAGTTTCATTTTTTCTTTTCCCTCAACAAGGATTTCCTTGACATCGGAATTTTCAATCTTGTCAAGGATATCCGAAAGTTGCTTGCCAAGGAACATGGAGATGATAGCCGGAGGAGCCTCGTTAGCGCCCAGACGGTGAGCGTTTGTAGCGTTGATGATGGAGGCTTTGAGGAGGCCGTTGTGACGATGGACAGCCGCCATTACGTTGGCGATGAATGTCACGAAACGGAGGTTCTCCTTCGGGGTCTTGCCGGGGGCAAAGAGGAGGTCGCCTTCATCTGTGCCGAGACTCCAGTTATTATGCTTTCCGGAACCATTGATGCCTGCAAAGGGTTTCTCATGGAGAAGAACCCTGAAATTATGACGCCGGGCCACTTCCTCCATCACCGACATGATGAGAAGGTTATGGTCGTTTGCAAGGTTTGCCTCCTCATAAATCGGAGCGAGCTCAAACTGGTTGGGCGCAACTTCGTTATGGCGCGTCTTGACTGGGATTCCGAGACGATGGGCCTCAAGTTCGAGTTCGAGCATGAATGCTTCCACGCGGCTTGGGATCGATCCGAAATAATGGTCTTCGAGCTGCTGATTCTTGGCGGAGTCATGGCCTGCGAGCGTGCGACCCGTCATCACGAGGTCGGGACGAGCTGCATAGAGAGCTTCATCGACGAGGAAATATTCCTGCTCCCAGCCGAGGAAACAATTGACATGCTTCACATCGGGGTTGAAGAAGCGGACAACGCGCGTTGCGGCTTTGTCCAGACTGTTGAGCGAACGGAGAAGTGGGGTTTTATAGTCGAGGCTCTCTCCGGTATATGAGATGAACACGGTCGGGATGCAGAGGGTGTTCCCGACGATGAAAGCGGGAGAAGATATGTCCCAGGCGGAATAACCGCGGGCCTCGAATGTGTTGCGGATACCTCCGTTGGGAAAGGAGGATGCATCCGGCTCCTGCTGAATCAGGAGCTTGCCACTGAATTTTTCAACCATTCCTCCCTTTCCGTCATGTTCTGCGAAGGCATCATGTTTCTCTGCAGTTGAACCCGTCAGGGGGGCAAACCAGTGGGTGTAATGGCGGGCGCCATTTTCCATGGCCCAACGCTTCATTCCTTCGGCAACACTGTCAGCCACTTTGAGCGAAAGGGGCTTCCGGTTGTCGATAGCATCCACCAAAGCGTCGTAGGTCTCCTTCGGGAGATACTCGAACATCTTCTGACGGTTGAAAACCTGACGGCCGTAATAACGGTCGACTCTTTCTTCGGGTAATTGTACTTTGACCGGTTTGCGTCCCGCTGCTTCCGCGACGCTTTTGAATCTTAAGTCAGACATAGCCTTAATATAACTGTAATAAAACGGAAAATCTTTCATTTAAAGCGAGATCGAGAGAAGGCGTTCCATTGCCTTTTCAGTGTTCTCGCGGGTGTTGAAGCCTGTGAGCCGGATGAATCCCTGCCCATTGTCACCAAATCCGGAACCGGGCGTGCAGCTGATCTGGGCCTCACGCAGAAGTCGTTCGAAAAGCTGCCAGGAGTCCTCCCCTTTCGGGCTTTTCACCCATACATAGGGGGAATCAACGCCTCCATATACTTCAAATCCGGCATCCTTCATGCGCATCCGGATGAGAGCCGCATTTTCAAGATAATAATCAACGTTGGCCTTTACCTGCGCCTGGCCTTCGGGAGTGTAGAGGGCCTCCGCACCGCGCTGGATGACATAGCTTGCGCCATTGAACTTCGTTGTCTGGCGTCGCAGCCAAAGTTTGCGGAGCTCAACCTCGCGGCCGGCGGCATCGCGGCCTTTCAGTTCGGCGGGAACAACCGTGTAGCCACAGCGCAGGCCTGTGAATCCGGCCGTCTTGGAAAAACTTCTCACTTCGATAGCCACCTTTTTCGCCCCTTCGATCTCATATATCGAATGAGGAACAGCGGGGTCGGAGATGTATGCGCAATAGGCCGAATCATATATGATAAGCGCTTCTTCGCGGAGGGCATAGTCAACCCATGCTTTGAGTTCGTCGCGGGTGAACGCAACGCCTGTCGGATTGGCCGGGGAGCAAAGATAGATGACATCGGCATGTTCGGAGGGAGGGACCGGCTTGAATCCGTTGGCAGGGGTGCAATCCAGATAGACGAAATTGCTCCAGCGTCCATCGATCAATTCGCCTCCACGGCCGTCGATGACGTTTGAGTCAACGTAGACCGGGTAGCCGGGGTCTGTCACGGCAACTCTGGAGTCATGCGAGAAGATGTCGCCGAGGTTTCCAAGGTCGCTTTTCGCGCCGTCGGAGATAAAGATCTCATTGCTTTCAATCTTCACTCCCCTGGAGGCATAATCTCCTTCGGCTACGGCATTTCGGAGGAAGTCGTAACCTTGTTCGGGTCCGTAGCCATGGAAGGTTGGTTTAGCGGCCATGTCGTCGACGGCACGGTGCATCGCCTCCAGAGCGGCCTGAGGGATGGGGAGTGTCACATCTCCGATATCCATTCGGATCACATCGGCTGTGGGATTCTCCTCCTTGTAGGCCCGGAGCTTGGCAGCTACCGTAGAGAAGAGATATGACTCGGGAAGCTTTTCAAAATTATCGTTGATTCTCATATTATCAATATTAAAAATAGATAACGATTAAAATAGATAACGCGCCCGATACGGGGCGCGTCTTGTTTCGTTAAGGTCGGTAGAAGATTCCGTCGCAGACGAAGGTTGCAGGGCCTGTCATCAGGACATGTCCGGAAGTTTCGTCCCATTCTATGTGGAGAGTTCCTCCAAGGAGGCGGATATCGACTTTGCGGTCAGTGAGCCCGTTTAGGATGGCGGCGACGGCCGTCGCGCAGGCTCCTGTTCCGCAGGCGAGGGTCTCGCCAGTGCCCCGTTCCCAGACTCGCATCTCAATTGTGTTGCGGTCCAGGACGCGAGCAAATTCAATGTTTGCTTTGCGAGGGAAAATCTCGGCCACTTCAAGGCGGGGTCCTTTGCCGAGGACGAGGTCATCCGTGATTTGGGCGGTGAAGATGACTCCATGCGGGTTTCCCATGCTGACGCCTGTTATCAAGAAATTCTCTCCGTCAAGTTCAAACGGTTCGCTCAATCTGACTTCAGGATTGGAGGAGGCGACGGGGATTTTTTCGGGAATCAATTCCGGACGACCCATGTCTACCGTAACGCTTCCGACAATACCGTCCACAACATGAAGATGAAGGATTTTTATGCCGGCGAGGGTTTCGAGGGAGACCTCAGTCTTGTCGGTCAGGCCCTTTTCGTAGACATATTTGCCGATGCAGCGGGTGGCGTTGCCACACATTTCTGCTTCCGAGCCGTCTGAGTTGAACATTCTCATCCGGAAATCAGCCTTGTCTGAGGGAAGAATCGCAACGAGTCCATCGGAGCCTATGCCAAAATGGGGGTCGCTGACTTCACGGCTGAGGATAGAAAGCTGGTCCTCCGGGACAACGTCTTTGCCGGCGATGTAGATGTAATCGTTGCCGGCGCCGTGCATCTTCGTGAAGGGAACGGCCGAATTGCGGAGGGATTTAATCTCTTTCATAGAAAAAACATTTTCCACGCTGCAAAATTAGCAAAACATTGCAAAACCACCAATTTTCAACCGAGGAAAAAATCTTAGAAGTCGTTTAAACTTATTTTTTCATTAAGATTTCGTCGCAGCTTCGAGTGGATTTTTTCTACTGAAGAAGGAGCAATGCGGGCATTGCGACTGATGAAGGAGGAAAAATACGCCGAAGATGGGGCGGAAGATTGATGAAAAAACGACTTTATTTTAATTTTGATTTTGATTTGTAGGAGTTGTAAATAAGTTCAAACGACTTCTAAATTAACATTTCGAAGATGGATAACGGGATTAGGAAGGAAGAATTTCCTGTTCATTTTTAAATTACTGTTCAAATTTTACTAAATTTGCGGTAAACATTGTTATCATTTCTTTATCAATTAGCCTATGTTATCGAATACCCCTAACTCCACTCCTTTTTGGCTCGTGATTGTTTTTGCGGCAATCACTACTTTTGGATACCCGCGAATCAAGAGGTTTGTCGGGAAACATGTTTCCGATAAATCCAAACAAAGTTTCTATTCTTTTGGGCTTTTGTTGGTGGTGATGGCGGTGGTGGTGACGCTTTCAGTCATTTTTGTACCATGAATGAATCCATCGCCCCAATGGGAGGAATCCTGAAAAGAGAAGGAATTAAAAAAGGAGAGGATGGAAGGTCATAAGTCTTCGGGGTTTTATCTGCATGTCCCGTTTTGCCGGAAGAAATGTCTCTACTGCGATTTTTTCTCAGCCGGCGTTTCCATCGCCAATTGGGAGGGTTTCTGCAATGCGGCCATCGATGAACTGAACTCCCGCCTGCCGGAATTCCTGAAAAAAGCTGAGCAAGCCGAGGCCATTGATTATTCTACCATATATTTCGGCGGAGGGACACCCTCATTACTTCCTGAGAGGGAATTTTCCTCACTTTCCTCCGCTTTCCAGTCTGCTGCCCCAGGAAAAATAATAGAATTCACTCTCGAAGTCAATCCTGAGGATGTCACTCCTAAAAAGGCTCGCCTATGGAAAGACCGGGGTGTCTCCAGAATAAGTATGGGGATCCAGACCCTATCGGATACTGAACTTAAGTCGATCGGCCGATGCCACAACGCCTCCACGGCGCTTAAAGCGTTTGAAATCCTTCGGCAACAATTCGACAATATCTCCCTTGATCTAATATTCGGTTTGCCTGACCAATCGCCGGAATCTCTGGAGAAGACTCTTTCAAAGATAATTTCCCTTAATCCTGAACATATCTCGGCCTATTCATTAATGTATGAGGAGAGGACAGCCTTGACAGCACTTCGCAACTCCGGCAGAATAGAGGAAACTCCCGAGGATGTCACTGTGGAGATGTTCAGAATGATAACCGGCAAACTGGAAGAATCGAGTTATGAGCAATATGAACTATCGAACTATGCTCTCCCCGGATATGAATCGCGCCATAATTCATCCTATTGGACCGGAAGCCCCTATCTTGGCATCGGCCCGTCGGCCCACAGTTATGACGGCTTCCGAATTCGGGAAGCAAACCGACCGGAACTGAAAGCATACATGAACGCGAAGCCCGCCGCCCTCCTGACTCTTGAAAAAGAAATCCTGACCGACGAGATGCTTCGGGAAGAAATGATAATGACCCGGTTACGAATGCGAGACGGTCTGGATCTGAACGAATATGGCAAAAGATTTGGAGAAACGGCAAGGAACGCGCTCATTCGGGAAGCCAGAAGATGGGCGCAAAGCGAGCAAGCGCAACCAAATCCTATCCAACTTTCCGAAGACCGACTCTCGCTCACTCGGGAAGGAATCATGATAGCAGATGAAATCATAGCGTCTTTGTTCTGATTGGACTCGCAGGTCGAAACGAATGAGATAAAAAGGGAAAAAGGGGAGGGAAAGAAGAGAAAACAAAAAAATATGTTTTATAACATTTCCAAGAATTGTTGCATATTGTGAGATTTTTGCTAATTTGCGCTTGGTTTTGAGCCGGCGCGTCAATTGCCCTGATTCTCCACCTCTCCGGAAGCGGAATGATTGCCGGGAATAAAACCATGGGAACACATAATGAACACGTAATATTGAGAACACTTAAAATCTGAATCAAATGAAGATTTACAAGACCAATGAAATTAAAAACATAGCCCTGCTTGGAGCGAAGGGCTCGGGAAAAACCACACTCGCTGAATCGATGATCTACGAGTGTGGAGTTATAAAACGTCGCGGGACAATCGAAGCCGGCAACACGGTTTCCGACTATTTCCCGGTAGAGAAAGAATATGGTTATTCTGTGTTCTCGACCGTGTTCAATGCTGAATTCAACGGAAAGAAATTAAATATCATCGACTGCCCGGGAGCAGACGACTTCGTAGGGAACGCCTACACTGCGCTCGGCGTATCCGATATGGGCCTGATCCTCGTGGACGCTGAATATGGCGTAGAGGTTGGCACTCAGAATATCTTCCGCACGACAGCGGAATTGAAGAAGCCTGTCATTTTCGCCCTTAACCAGATGGATGGCGAAAAGGCTGATTTCGAAAATGTGATGGAACAGATGCGCGAGACTTTCGGTCCGCGCGTTGTCCAGATTCAGTATCCGCTCGAATCGGGCCCTTCGTTCCATTCAATGATCGACGTTCTTCTGATGAAGAAATATGAATGGGGACCCGACGGCGGAGTGCCGACAATATCCGACATCCCTGCCGACCAGCTTGAGAAGGCTCGCGAACTCAATCAGAAACTCGTTGAGGCAGCCGCCGAGAATGATGAGACTCTGATGGAGAAATTCTTCGAGCAGGGAAGCCTGACAGAAGATGAGATGCGCGAAGGAATCCGCAAGGGTCTTATCGACCGTTCGATTTATCCGGTTGTTGTTCTTTCGGCGGCCAAGGATATGGGAGTCCGCCGTCTTATGGAATTCCTCGGCAACGTCTGCCCGTTTGTCAGCGAGATGCCAGCTCCGCATACGATCAACGGCGTCGAGGTCAAACCCGATGCAAACGGTCCGGTTTCGGTCTTCTTCTTCAAGACTTCAGTCGAGCCTCATATCGGCGAGGTATCTTATTTCAAGGTAATGAGCGGCACGCTGAAAGCCGGGGATGACCTGGAGAATGTGAGCCGCGGAGGCAAGGAACGCCTTGCACAGATCTTCACCGTCTGCGGCCAGATCCGCACTCCGATAGATGCGCTGGAGGCTGGAGACATCGGTGCTTCAGTGAAACTCAAGGATGTCCGCACCGGCAACACCCTCGATGAAAAGGGCTGCGACTATCAATTTGACTTCATCAAATATCCGGCTCCGAAATATGTCCGCGCAATCCGTCCCGTCAACGAGGCCGATGCAGAAAAACTCTCCGGCATCCTGACGCGTATGCATGAGGAGGATCCGACCTGGATCGTCGAACAGTCGAAGGAACTCAAACAGACCCTTCTCAAAGGTCAGGGAGAATTCCACCTCCGCACGCTCAAATGGCGCGTAGAGAACAACGAAAAACTTCCCATTGTCTTTGAGGAACAGAAGATTCCTTATCGCGAGACAATCACCAAGGCAAGCCGCGCCGACTACCGCCACAAGAAACAGTCGGGAGGATCAGGCCAGTTTGGCGAGGTCCACCTGATTATCGAACCCTACACGGAGGGAATGCCCGAGCCGGACGGCTACAAATTCGGTAACCAGGAATTCAAGCTCAAGATCCGCGACAAGCAGGAACTTCCGCTTGAATGGGGCGGCAAGCTCGTTGTCTATGACTGCACTGTCGGCGGCTCCATCGATGCCCGCTTCATCCCGGCAATCGTTAAGGGACTCATGGACCGCATGGAGCAGGGTCCGCTTACCGGAAGCTACGCCCGCGATGTCCGCGTTATGATTTACGACGGAAAGATGCACCCGGTAGACTCCAACGAAATCTCCTTCCGTCTGGCAGGCCGCAACGCCTTCTCCCAGGCTTTCCGCGAAGCGAATCCGAAGATTCTCGAACCGATCTATGACGTCGAGGTCTATACTCCGGATGATACGATGGGCGATGTCATGAGCGATCTTCAGGGACGCCGCGCAATCATCATGGGTATGGATTCCGAAAACGGTCTGAGCAAGATTATTGCCAAGGTTCCCTTGAAAGAGATGGCAAGCTATTCAACAGCTCTCAGCTCGATCACAGGCGGACGTTCATCTTTCTCGATGAAGTTTGCCAGCTACGAACTCGTTCCGGGCGATGTTCAGGATAAGCTGCTGAAGGAATATGCAGCAACGCTGACAGAAGAATAATCCGAACCGATTCATCTTCCCGTCCCATAAAATTGAAGCCCGAAAGCTTTGGATTTTATGGGACGGGTAATCTAATCCCCCCTCCTTAATCAATCGTAATTTATTTTCATAAGAAGTTTTCCAACATACTTTTACGCAATTAACCAATAGCAGATGATAAAACATTACCCTAAGATTCTAACCGCACTAATGCTTGGAGGAACAGCCGCTTCAGGCGTTGCAAGTCCGTCGACTGTCGAGGAAGTTAAAGATTCGGTCACGGTGGTGACCCAATATGTCCAGATTCCTCCCCCGATTTGTTCGGATGTCAAAGGAACCCAAGATGCCGGCATCCCTAATTCCCCATTCATTTCGTTCAAACACACTGACAAGGATGACAAACTGGCCCAGATTGTCGCCAAGGACCGTCTGAAACAATACAGGGAGATTCCCCTCCCCCATTTTGCAATCCATTCCCCGGATTACAAATTCGTTCTCACTATCGGCGGAAAAATAGACCCGATAATCGGATGCGATTTAGGCAACGACCTTTATTCCCAGCCGGATGCGGGGCTGAACTTCCTGACCCAGCAGATTCCTGTCCCTCCCGGAAAGTATAAACGGTCGAACTTTTTCATCAATCCCCTTGACGCGGCGATGGATATGGAAATCATCGGCTTGGGAGGCACCCCCGACCAGATCACGGGGTATCTCAAGATCTCGACCGCCGGCAATTCTAAGGCTCTTTCGCTCAACCGAGCCTATATTTCATGGCGAGGTTTCACGGCCGGCTTGAAGACGACATTGTTCGAGGACGACCTTGCGGCCTCTCCTCCAACGATCGACACGGAGGGTCCCTGCGGAATGGTGTCAGGTTCGGCATACGAAGTTTGCTACGTCTCCCCTTCCTGGAAAGGATTCAGGGCCGCGATAGGAATAGAGAAACCGACCTTCTATTCTTCGACAGGAAATTACAACGGAACGGACTACACTACTTGGAACGGCCATCAGATCAACGGAGAACAGGTGTGCGACCCGACGGCCTATAACCAAGTTGTACCGGACGTCCCGATGTGGATTGAATGGGCTCACAGCGATACAAACCGAATCCGAATCAGCGGTCTGGTCCGCACGTTCAACTACCTTGACATGCTCCGCGACCGTCGTCAGGTGACTATGGGTTGGGGTCTGATGCTCAGTGGAAACGCCAGTCCGATAAAACCGCTGATTTTCTATGCTCAGGCAGTTTACGGGAAAGGAATCGGAGCCTATATCCAGGACCTTGCAGGCCTTTCGCTGTCGTTTACTGCCAACGAAGAGAAACCGGGTTACCTTACTCCGTCGCCCATGATGGGCCTTGATTTCGGCGTGACCTATAATGTCAATCCTAAATGGCAGGTAAATGGTGTCTTTTCCCACACCCGCATCTGGAGGGTTGAACATGCGGCTATCACGGGCATGAAAGACAATGTGTTCAATAACTACAAATATGCCTATTATGCAGGAGGCAATGTTTTTTATCGCATATCGTCATATTTCAAATGGGGCATTGAATATCTCTACGGTCAGCGCATGACCTGGAACATGGGCTCGGCCCACGTATCGCGCGTTCAGACAATGGTGATGTTCACTATCTGATTATTCAGACAATCCAACAACAGAAAGGGCAATCCCGCTTGGGATTGCCCTTTCATATTTAAGAATCTTAGTATCGATTAGAACCAACGGACGTAAGCGAAGTCCTGACGGTGAGGGAGAAGGTTGCTCTTAGGATACATGCGGAAGGCATAACGGAAGACACCGGCAGACTGCATGCGACCCTTGAGTTCATAAGTCAGCACATCGCCATCGCGATTGACAACCTTGAGCTCATCGCGGCCTTTATAGATCGACTCGCCATCCTTATCCTCATAGTGGACAAGTTCGACACCGACGGCATCTCCAAGACCCTTGGTGTTGATTACGCAACGAGCGGTGAACTCTTCGCCTGTGCGGCTTGCGCCGAGTGCGTTCTCCTGGAAATCTGCTGAGTAAATCTCAATGGAATCCCATTTGGAAGCAACATTTTCCTTCCAGTCAACAATCTCGCGCGCAACCTTGAAATCGTTGGCAGCAAGTTTGTTGAAACGTTTTGCCTCGGGCTCGTAGAAGCGGGAGATATAATCGTCAAGCTGACGCTTCATTGTGAAATGAGGCGCGATGTTGCCGATCGAACGCTTGATATACTGAATCCATTCGGGAGAATAGCCCTTGTAGTTCTTGTCGAAGTAGAGGGGAACGATCTCGTTCTCCAGCATGGAGTAGATGGTTGCTGCATCAAGCTTATCCTGCTGCGCCTGATCGGTGTAGGTGCGCTTGTCGGTAAGAGCCCAGCCGGCTTTCTCATCAAAGCGATAACCTTCATACCACCATCCGTCGAGGACGGAGAAGTTGAGGACACCGTTCATCTCGGCCTTCTCGCCGGATGTGCCGGATGCTTCGAGCGGACGAGTCGGAGTGTTGAGCCAGATGTCAACGCCGGAAACAAGACGCTTCGCAACAATCATGTTGTAATCCTCAAGGAAGATGATCTTGCCGGCGAACTGCGGCATGCGGGAAATCTCGATGATGCGCTTGATCAGACCCTGGCCTGCGCCGTCGGCGGGATGAGCCTTGCCGGAGAAGATGAACTGGACAGGATACTGTTCGTTGTTGACAATCTTGGCGAGACGGTCGAGGTCGGTGAAGAGAAGGTGAGCACGCTTGTAGGTGGCGAAACGACGTGCGAAACCGATAAGAAGAGCGTTGGGGTTGATCTTGTCAACAATTTTGAGCACCTCAGTCGGGTCGCCCTGATTCTTGAGCCATTTCTCCTTGAAATCTTTCTTAACGAAATCGATGAACTTATTCTTCATCGTCATTCGCATGTTCCAGATCTCCTCATCGGGCACATCGAAGATACCCTTCCAGAGTTCGGGGTTGCTCTGATCGTCGAACATCTCGGGGTTGAGGTGGTCGCCATAGAAAGACTTCCACTCGGAAGCAGCCCAAGTCGGCATGTGGACACCGTTCGTGACGTATCCTACATGGCTTTCTTCAGGAGAGTATCCTTTCCAGACACCAGCAAACATCTTCTTTGAAACCTCGCCGTGGAGCCAGCTGACGCCGTTAGCCTCCTGACATGTGTTGAGGGCAAAGACAGACATTGAGAAACGCTCGTTCGTATCGGGATTTTCGCGACCCATGTTCATAAGGTCAGCCCAGGAGATACCGAGTTTTGCGGGGTATTCGCCGAGATATTTTCCGAAGAGAGACTCATCGAAATAGTCATGACCTGCGGGCACAGGAGTATGGACAGTGTAAAGCGAGGAAGCGCGGACGAGCTCGAGGGCTACGTTGAAGGGGAGATGGTCGTTCTGGACATAGTCAACGAGACGCTGGAGGTTGAGCAGAGCTGCGTGACCCTCGTTGCAGTGATAAAGCTCAGTCTTGATTCCGAGACGGTTGAGCATCAGGATACCGCCGATGCCGAGCAAATACTCCTGCTTGATACGGTTCTCCCAATCGCCGCCGTAAAGCTTATGCGTGATTTCGCGGTCCCACTCAGAGTTGCGGTCGAGATCCGTGTCGAGGAGATAGAGGTTCATGCGGCCAACGTTTACGCGCCATACATGGGCGTAAACAACACGGCCGGGATAAGGCACTTCGAGCACCATCGGCTGACCATCCTCGCCGAGGACTGCCTCGATCGGGAGCTGATCAAAATTCTGGGGCTCATAGTTGGCAATCTGCTGGCCGTCGAGGGAGAGAGACTGCGAGAAGTAGCCATACTTATAAAGGAAGCCGACGGCAGTCATGTTGACGCGGCTGTCGGAAGCCTGCTTGATATAGTCGCCGGCGAGCACACCAAGACCGCCGGAATA
>CAYZQA010000020.1:0-35747 GCA_964480745.1 uncultured Sangeribacter sp.
CATTTTTGGCTGAATCTGAAAAATTCATCCACGGAAGTTTGGCAGTGTCCCGAAATTCCTCGGGATTTTCCTTTTCTCCTTAGCCACTGTCAAACTCAAGCTTGCGCCGATGCCGGAGGGGGCCAACTGGCCCCGGATGGCGGCCATATCTCTTTTGGGTGGCATTGGCTTTACGGTTTCGCTCTTCATCGCCAACCTTTCGTTTAATGCAGGCGACCCTATCATTTCGCTTTTGCTTGACAATTCCAAGTTAGGTATCCTCATCGGCTCCCTATTGGCAGGAATAGGAGGCTGGGCAGCCCTCCATTTCACGCTCCCCAAGGAAGCGGCAGAAGAATAAACTTTCTCTATTGAAGAATTAGCTTTGAACTCTACAGGAACAACCTCTCTTCCTTACACCCATTACATTATGATGAAAAAGAAAACGCCGGAGCCCATAGAGGTTCCGGCGTTTTGCATTGAGTTGTGAGTTTTAGAATTTGAATGGCACTTCGACCATGTTCGTTCCCAATGAATTTTGATTATTGGGTTGTGCAAGTTTAAGGGACTGCGAAGTGCCCTTTTGCATTTGGCTATCTTCCTTTGCCGGTAAATGCCTGGACGGCATATTTCTATAACCCATAGCTTCCGTGCTGATATGGGGGTTTGCCTTGACATAATAGGCTGGGACGGGCGCGCGCCAACCGTTGACAGCATCAGTGGCAATCGAGGAAATGTCGTTATGCCAGTTGCCGGAAGAGGAGTTTGAATCCTCCCATTGATTGAACACGAGGGGCTGATTCCAGCGTTTCTGGTCGAAGAAGCTTAGGCCCTCTCCCCAAAACTCAATCTTTCTGGCCTTCCGGACTTCATCGGTCAAGTTGACAGTCGCATCCAAATCGGTCCAGTCGGAGACGCGCATTGAATTGAGGCGGTTGAGATCATCCAAGGCATCGTGCGTAAGTCCAAGATGAAGGGCAGCCTCAGCATGACTGAGCAGCAGTTCGTCCGACCGCATGAAACAAACTGCAGAAGGAACTTCATACACGTACTCTCCCGGGATAAAAAACTTCATCTGGGAGCCGAACATGACCGGACAAGGATAACCTTCTTGGGAGGTGAAAGGAGGCGCAATCACACCTTCTGGTAGATTATTAGAAAAATAGTCAACTACTCGATCTGGACTCTGAAGATATTGACCAAACCCGGGATTCCCAGCTTTATATGTGGATTTTTTATACCATGTTGAAATATTCTTGAACCCGGGGATGTTCACCGTTTCCGGCATAACGAAGAAATCGCGGCGCACGTCGCCTGCCTCCATGGAGAGGAACAAATCTCGATCGATAGCATTGCCAAAGTTCCAAAAGCCTGGATATGCCCCATTGCAGGCCCATGTCGTTTGAAACGTCCAATAATATAATTCGCTTACGCCACTTTCGTTGGCATTCCACGCACCCCACATCCAACTCGGGGTCGCGTTGAAGAAGCCCGATTTCAGTTCGGTGTTGGTGGTCAAAGGAAGAATTTCAAGCACCTCTGCCGCCATATCATAAGCCGTCTGCCAATCTTCGCGAAGCAAGGCAAGACGACACTTTACACCTTTTGCAACATTTGCATCCGGCTCAGCCAGACGGACTTTTTTGAAATCGGTTTCCTTGAAAAGCGATATGGCCCTGTCAAGATCAACATAACATTGGTCGAGGACTTTGTTCATCGAAACGGCCGGCTGAAATTCAGTATTGAAAGTGATTTCAAGGGGAAGACACAACATTTCTCCTCGTTTACTATCATTCCAGCGAGGAGCGTAAAGTTGAAGCAAACGCATATACGAATGACTGCGGATGGTGAGAAGCTGGGCTTCAGCCGTCCTCAACGCATTCGTATTGGCGTTGGAGAAGCGATGAAGATTTTCAAGCAGGAGGTTGCAACTGGAAATCAACCCGTAAGAATAGTTCCAAAAAAACTGATTAATGCCCCACGAGGCATCCTCCAACGAACTTAGATTGAGGGGAATATATGTACTTCCGTAAAAGCTATTGATGAAATCCTGAGAAAGAATGTCGCCAAAGAGACCCATTAGAAATGGTTCGCCTGTTAGGTTTGGAATCATACCTCCTCCTGACAGATAAGATACGTTATACGCCTGATACATCGATCTGGTGACAATGTCAAGGCAGGACTGGAGCACTGCATCATTAGGATAAGCATAGGAAAATTCGCATCTCATCGGCTCGTTGTCAATCCAGTGGTCGAAATACCATAAACCGGGTTGCTGGGGATCGGGCATGAAACCATTATAATGGCCATTCCCTTCATTGTCGAAGACCGTGATGTTGTTAACATAACCTTTACGCTTTTCCATATCTATGGGGTTCGCTCCGGTTGAGGCATTGTAGGAAAGGGTCGACACCAAAGGAAAGGCATCATTGACATAATCATAGCCACGATATTCCATATCCACTTTGACCACCGGATAGGCACCCTCAGGAAGCCGCAATTCAACCCGGAAATCAGTTCCGCATAAAAGGGAGTCTGAAAAAACGGAAATTACCTCCTGCTCGAGGTTCTCGGCCTTTACGGTCAATTTAATATTCGTCGAATCGGAGTTAATGACGGTGAGAAGCTCGTTTTCAATTCCCCATGGCACGAGATTGATGTAGTTAAATTCCTCATCGGTGTGATAATCCCTCACCACTTGTTTCTCCCCTTCCAAACGAGTCTGAAATAAAACCACTTCAGAGAAGGGAAAAGAAGAGTATACCCGGACTCCTTCGTGATTGTAGAAATCGAAACGCGTTCCAGCCCCTGTGTCAATATCTGCCAATGACATCACTGACACACCGGCGACAAGCAAAGCTGCAAAAAAGTTTTTTCTCATTTTTTAACCATTACTTTAAAGGAGGTCTCTCCTATGGTTACACAATAGATTCCATTCCCGAAAACTGAAAGATCCGTCACAAAGTCCGATTTAATGACCTGAGACATCACGGTCGTGCCGTCTGTTCTGCTAACCGTAAGGACAGTAGGACGGTTCAGACCCGAGATGGCGAGCACAGCATCCTGCACGCGCAAATCGATCCGTGACTTAGTGACAGCTTCAAGGCCGTTGACATCAACGAACTGGAGATCTTTGATATCAGGCACTGGCAAATCAAACCAGACGGTCCCATCAGCATTGTCAGGATCCTGTATGGGCAAATTGTTTTCCCCTAAATTCACCTCTCCGGAAATAGCGGCAAGATGATAAATGGAGGGCGAAACGCTGACATCATAAAAAAAGGACGCCTGCATAAATTCAGGAAGGGTGATGGTCAGGGAGTTGCCATCCCTGGTATTGACCTTCAGGAAGGAATCTTTTGCAATTGCATCTTTCCCACAGAAGGCAAGAAAAAGCAAAAGCAGAGGCAATAGTTTTTGTTTTCTCATTGTTTTGCGTTTTAGTTTAATTATGGATCCTGATGAGTCGGATGACCCATCAGGACATTGATCGCTAGAAATCAAAGGGAAGTCAGATTGCCGGGGAGAGGGAGGGGCGGCGGGACTGCCAGCGGAAGAAGAGATAGGTCAGCAGGATGGTCATTCCCAAGCCGAAGCCGAGAGCCACGTCATAACTCGGAGTGATTCCCCAGAAATGATCTGTGATCGCACCTATCCCTTCGGGGGCAAAGACTATATAGGTCATCGTTACGGCGGTCATGAACATGGCCGGAAGCATCGTGATCCAATAGAACTTTTGCTCCTTGGCAAGATAGACGGTCAATGCCCAGAGGGTGAAGACGGCCAACATCTGGTTGCACCATGCGAAATAACGCCACAGCGCATCATAGGGCATCAGCATCACGACGAAACAGAGGACAAAGATCGGCACAGACACCATCAGCCTCTTCCCGATTCCCTTTTGCGACATCCCCATGAAATCGGATGCGATCAATCGCGCCGAACGAAGGGCCGTGTCGCCGGAAGTGATCGGGGCCGCAATAACGCCAAGAATGGCGAGGATACCGCCGAAATGACCAAGCCAGCCGGTCGAGATATTGTTCACCAGGACGGCCGGGCTTCCATTGCCGAGGGCTTCCTGCAGCTGGGAATAACCACCAGTGAACGTGATAGCAGCCGCAGCCCAAATCAAGGCCACTACCCCTTCCGTCACCATCGCGCCGTAGAAAATCGGACGGGCATGGCGTTCATTCCCCAGACAACGGGCCATCATCGGCGACTGCGTGGCGTGAAAACCGGAAATGGCCCCGCATGCGATCGAAACAAACATCATCGGGAAGATGGGCTGCGATTCGGGATCAGCCTTATGATTATAGAACTCATCCCATATTTCAGGCATTGCTCCTCCATGGATGTAGAGCGCGACGAGGATTCCCACGGCCATAAAAAGAAGAGCAACTCCAAAGAGGGGATAAAGTTTCCCGATCAGCTTGTCAATCGGAAGGAGGGTGGCAAGCATATAATATGCAAAGATGACCACAATCCAGAACATCTTGTCAAGATGGTCCGGCGTCAGCATAGCCAACAGATCTGCGGGGTTGTAAACAAAGACCGCTCCCACAAGAATCATCAGCAACAGCGCGAAAACACGCATCAGCCGCTTGATGCGTCCTCCCAATTCATCGCCCACCAATTCAGGAAGCGAGGCCCCTCCTCGTCGGAGGGAAAGCATGCCGGAAAGATAATCATGGACAGAACCGGCGAAAATTGTTCCGAAAACAATCCAGAGGAAAGCCGCAGGACCGAACATGACACCCATGATAGCGCCGAATATCGGGCCGAGACCGGCGATATTAAGAAACTGGATAAGGAAAATCTTCCAGCTCGGCAGCTCCACGAAGTCCACGCCGTCAGCTTTAGTCTTGACGGGAGTTGGCCGGGAGGGGTCTTCGCCGAAAATACGGGCCACAACCCGACTGTAAAGGAAATAGCCAGCCACAAGAAGTAGCAAGGCGAGAGAAAAAGAAATCATTATATTATGTTAAGTTAATTTCGATTGTTGACGAATATGTCAAAAGGAGCAGAAAGAAAAAACGGACTCAACAGGATCCGGTCACTTTCCTGAACGCTCTGCGCGATAGACATCGCTACGCAGCCGCGCAACTTTCTTGCTTTCCTGCTCAAGGCGCTGTTCCATATCTTTAATTTGAGATGCCAATGAAGAGGAACGGCGGGAAGCGTATTTCTGTCTCGAAGAAGTAAGGTCATTTTTCATAGACTCCAAAGCAGCCTGACCCTCTACATACTGCCGCATAAGCTTGCGGGCAGAGGCGGAACGGAAATCATCGTAAAAGTGATAGACCACTCCCCCATCCATCGGGAAAAAGAAATCCGGCTTGCGGGAAACGGCATCGGGATCAATCGCGCGCACTTCGCTGAGCAAAGAGGCATAATCCGAATCGGGGTCGCGCGTCAGCGAAATGTCGCTGATCCTGGCATAATCGACGAGATCCTCCATATCAGGATCGTAATTGCTCCGAAGATCGTTGACCTTAAATAGATAGACGGTCAGCATGTCGCCGAGGCAATTTCTGTCCGTGGCCCACCAGCCGACGCCAGTCAGTTCGTCGATCGCAAGGAGATAATCATCGTATGGAGAATTGTAAGGCATTCCCATATTCTGAGGCTGAAGGAACTCGCCGTCGGCCGCATCTCTCGTGGCGACCATTATATCATATCCGCCGATTGAATTCTCGCCATTCTCGGCATAATATAGCGTCACGCCGTCGGGCATCATGAAGGGGAAGGCTGCATCGCCGTCCGAAGCGAGCTCGTCATCAACATGGGCAGGTTTGCTCCATGACCCATCAGTAAGCCTGGTCGCCTCCATAAGTTTAAGATCGCCAACAGAATCGGGAGAAGCCCAGATTTTGTAGTCGCCCATTTCGGAAGTAAACACATAATCGACCCCCTCGCGGGAAGCCCCCTTCGGGAGAGCCGACGCAGTTCCAAGCGATCCGGAAGATTGAGGCAGACGGTAGGCCTTAAAGAATGTTTCCTTCGGGACAGCGATTGAATCAAGAATTTCAAGGCGTTCCACTCTGTTAAGGAAATTGCGGGCCCGGTCAAGCTGATCTTTATAAAGTTCATGCTGCTCGGTGAACTCTGCGTCACCTTTCTTGGCCTTCTTCTGGGCCGCTGCATAAAGACGGGCAGCCTCATCGAAATCATAATCCAGATATGCGGCGCGCCCTTCCTCCAGCAAATCGAAAGCGGGAGTCTGGGCAAGCGCGCCTGATGGAATCAAGGCCAGGGCTGAGAGGATGAAAACATTTAACTTCTTCATAAGCAAGAACAGAAAAAATAGGATCTGCCACGCAACAAAGTTAATAAAAAAAGAGGAAAAGTGCACATTCCCCGTGAGATTGAGAAAATTTTATTAACTTTGCAACCTAATGCGGACTTACGCAACGACTCCCGTGAGGGAGGCGCCCGGGTCCGGACGTCATGAAATAATTGAAACAAGGAACATATAAGTTATGAGTCTAAACATTATTGTATTGGCCAAGCAAGTTCCCGACACACGCAACGTCGGGAAAGACGCCATGAAGGCAGACGGCACGATCAACCGCGCCGCGCTTCCGGCCATATTCAATCCTGAAGATCTGAATGCCCTTGAGCAGGCTCTGCGGCTGAAGGAGATGTATCCGGGAACAAAAGTGACCATCCTGACGATGGGACCGGCCCGCGCGGCAGAAGTGATCCGCGAGGGTCTCTACCGAGGGGCCGACGCCGGAATTGTGCTTTCAGACCGTGCATTTGCCGGGGCAGACACGCTGGCCACTTCCTACGCCCTTAACGCGGCCATCCGCAAGATCGGCAACTTCGACCTCATCATCGGCGGCCGTCAGGCAATCGACGGCGACACGGCCCAGGTTGGTCCGCAGGTGGCCGAGAAACTTGGTCTTCCCCAGGTCACATACGCTGAAGAGATCATCAAGGCAGAGAACGGCGAGGCAGTCGTGAAGCGCCGCATTGAGTCAGGCGTGGAGACCGTAAAGGCCCCCCTTCCTCTTCTTGTGACGGTCAACGGCTCGGCAGCTCCCTGTCGTCCCCGCAACGCCAAGAATATCCAGAAATTCAAATATGCCGCCGTTCCCTCGGAAGTGGCAGGCGACGAGAAGAAGCAGGAGATGATCGAGAAGCGTCCTTATCTTGCAATCGGAGAATGGAACTGCGAGGCGGTCAACGCCGACCTGCAGCAATGCGGACTCGCCGGCTCCCCGACAAAAGTAAAGGGAATCGAGAATGTTGTGTTCACGGCTAAGGATGCACGCCGCGTCGAGAACACGGACGAGGATATCGAGACTCTCGTCAAAGAACTCATAGCTAACCATACAATCGGCTGACAATGGCAACAGACAAGCATAACCTTATAGTATATTGCGAATATGAGGACGGCCGCGTGGCCGATGTGAGCCTTGAGCTCCTCACAAAAGGTCGCCAGCTGGCCGACCGTCTCGGCATCAAGCTTGAGGCAGTCGTTGCGGGCGACAATCTGAAGGACATCGAGAAGCAGATCCTCCCCTATGGCGTGGACACGGTCTACAAGTTTGAGGATTCCAGACTTTATCCTTACACTTCCCTTCCCCATGCATCGCTTCTGATCAACCTTTTCAAGGAGAAAGAACCCCGCATCGCCTTCATGGGGGCAACCTCAATTGGCCGCGACCTTGGTCCTCGCGTCAGCTCGGCCCTTCACAGCGGCCTGACCGCCGATTGCACCCAGCTTGAGATTGGCGACCATACCGACGCCCGAAGCGGCCAGGAATATAAAGACCTTCTCCTCCAGATCCGTCCCGCATTCGGCGGCAACATCGTCGCCACCATCGTCAATCCGGAATGCCGTCCGCAGATGGCAACTGTCCGTGAGGGCGTGATGAAAAAAGAGGTGCGCGATTCCAACTACAAGGGGGAAGTCGTCGACCTGAAGGCTTCGGATTACACTAACCCGACAGACTTCGTTGTCGAAGTCATCGACCGCCATATCGAGAAAGCCAAGCATAACCTGAAAGGCGCGCCGATTGTCGTTGCCGGAGGTTACGGCGTGGGCAGCAAGGAAAACTTCGAGTTGCTCCAGAAACTTGCCGATGTGCTCGGCGGAGAGGTAGGCGCAAGCCGTGCTGCTGTCGATGCCGGTTGGGTCGACCATGACCGTCAGATCGGCCAGACCGGTCTGACCGTCCGTCCGAAGCTCTATATCGCCTGCGGTATTTCAGGACAGATCCAGCATATCGCCGGCATGCAGGACTCATCCATCATCATTTCCATCAACAACGATCCGAACGCTCCGATCAATACGATCGCCGACTACGTAATCACGGGCAACGTTGAGGATGTCCTTCCGAAACTTATCAAGTATTACAAAAAGAACTCGAAATAAACGGTCTTAAAATGGCTAATTTCTATACAGACAATCCGGCGCTGAAGCATTATCTGACCCATCCGATGATGGAGAAGATCGTGGCTCTCAAAGAGCGCGACTTTGCAGACGCCGACAAATATGATTACGCACCCCAGGATTTCGAGGATGCAATCGACAGCTATGACAAGGTCCTTGAGATCGTAGGCGACATCTGCGGCGACATCGTGGCCGAGAATGCCGAGGAAGTCGACCATCAGGGTCCCCATGTTGAGAATGGCCGCGTTGTTTACGCCGACGGCACGAAGCGCAACCTTGACGCCTGCCGCAAAGCGGGGCTGATGGGCATGTCCATGCCACGCCGTCTGGGAGGCCTGAATTTCCCGATCACACCCTATATCATGGCAGCCGACATCGTCAGCCGCGCCGACACCGGTTTTGAAAATCTTTGGGGTCTTCAGGACTGCGCCGAGACAATATATGAATTTGCTGACGAAGAGCAGAAGCAGAAATATATCCCGCGCGTCTGCCAGGGAGAGACAATGTCGATGGACCTTACGGAGCCAGATGCCGGTTCCGACCTCCAGAGCGTTATGCTCAAAGCCACTCAGAAAGAGGATGGCTCTTGGGTTCTGAACGGAGTTAAACGCTTCATCACCAATGGCGATGCGGACATTCATCTTGTCCTGGCCCGGTCTGAGGAAGGCACGAAGGATGGCCGCGGCCTTTCGATGTTCATTTATGACAAGAAAAACGGAGGGGTGACAGTTCGCCGTATCGAGAATAAGATGGGTATCAAGGGAAGCCCGACATGCGAGCTCGTCTATAAGGATGCCCCGGCTGAACTTGTTGGCAGCCGCCGGATGGGTCTTATCAAGTATGTGATGGCCCTTATGAACGGAGCGCGTCTCGGCATTGCCGCCCAGAGCGTCGGCGTTAGCGAGATTTCCTACCGTGAAGCTCTCGCCTATGCGAAAGATCGCCGTCAATTTGGCAAGGCTATCATTGAATTCCCGGCCGTTGCGGAGATTCTTTCTGTGATGAAGGCGAAACTTGATGCGTCCCGAGCCCTTCTCTATGCTTGCTCACGCTTCGTTGACATCTACAAGGCTTACGATGACATTGCCAAGGAACGCAAGCTGACGGTCGATGAGAAGAAGGAGGGCAAGGCCTACAGCCGCCTCGCAGATGCATTCACTCCCCTTGCAAAGGGAATGACTTCGGAATTCTGCAACCAGAACGCTTACGATTGCATCCAGATCCATGGAGGATCGGGCTTTATGAAAGACTATGCATGCGAGCGAGTTTACCGTGACGCACGCATCACGTCGATTTATGAAGGGACAACGCAGCTTCAGGTCGTAGCGGCAATCCGCCACGTATCGACCGGCACCTACCTCGATTGGATCAAGGGAGAGGAAGCCAAGGAGTGTCTGCCTGAGGACCAGAATATCAAGGCAATCCTTGAGAACATGACCCAGCAGTATGCCGCAGCAGTAGAGGCCGTGTTCGGCGTTGACGACCAGAACTACCATGATTTCATGGCTCGTCGCCTCGTTGAAATGGCTGGTTACATCGTGATGGGCTACCTGCTTTTGGACGACACCAAGCGCAACGCCGACTTCCGTCGTTCGCTTCATGTCTTTGTCAAGCTCGGCCAGGCAGAATGCACGAAGCACGCAGACTTCATCGGCAACTTCCGTCCCGAGCAAATCAGCAACTACCTCTACGCCGAAGAATCGGCAAAAGAGACCGCTGAATAACGACTCCAAACCCAAAATCAACAGCCGGGACTTTCCTGTTGGAAAGTCCCGGCTGAATTATTTTATCCATGATTAGATTCATGGATATGAATTTAGTCGAGTTTGAGGACGGCGAGGAAGGCTTTCTGAGGAACTTCCACGGAGCCGATTTTCTTCATCCGCTTTTTTCCCGCCTTCTGCTTTTCAAGCAATTTGCGTTTTCGTGAAATGTCGCCTCCGTAACATTTGGCAGTCACATCCTTACGGACCGCCTTGACCGTCTCCCTCGCTATGATCTTCGCGCCGATGGCCGCCTGGATGGCTATGTCGAATTGCTGACGAGGAATCAATTCCTTCAGTTTTTCGCACATCCTGCGCCCGAACCTGACCGAGTTAGCTTCATGGGTCAAAGTTGACAGGGCATCCACACTTTCACCGTTCAACAGGATGTCGAGCTTGACAAGCTTCGACTCGCGGTAACCATGGATATGATAATCGAACGATGCATAACCCTTTGAAATCGATTTAAGCTTATCATAGAAGTCGATGACAATCTCTCCCAAGGGCATGTCGAAAGTCAGCTCCATGCGGTTGCCGGATATATATTCCTGCTTGACGAGTTCGCCTCGCTTTCCAAGGCAGAGAGTCATGATCGGGCCGATATAATCGGCCTGAGTAATGACTGTGGCGCGAATATAAGGCTCTTCAATATGGTCAATTAGTGTCGGCTCGGGAAGACCGGAAGGATTATGCACCTCCGTGCAGTTTCCTTTCTTATCGTAAACAAGATATGAAACGTTGGGCACGGTTGTGATGACATCCATCCCGAATTCACGACCCAGACGCTCCTGGACAATCTCCATGTGCAACAACCCGAGGAAGCCGCAGCGGAAACCAAACCCGAGAGCCGCTGAAGATTCAGGTTGGAAGGTCAGCGAGGCGTCATTAAGCTGAAGTTTCTCCAGAGAAGCCCGGAGGTTTTCGAAATCCTCCGTGTCAATCGGGTAAACTCCGGCAAAGACCATCGGTTTCACTTCCTGAAAACCTTCAATCGCTTCCTTACAGGGACGTTCGACATGCGTGATCGTATCGCCAACCTTAACCTCCCGCGAAGTCTTTATTCCGGAAATGATATAACCGACATTCCCGGCTGAAAGCACCGGACGCGGGTCCATATCGAGTTTCAAGACGCCAATCTCATCGGCATGATACTCCTTACCTGTCGACACGAACTTTACAAAATCGCCCGTCCGGATTGTGCCGTTCACAATCTTGTAATAGGCAATAATCCCTCGGAAAGGATTGAAGACCGAGTCGAAAATCAATGCTTGCAGCGGAGCATCGGGGTCGCCCTTTGGAGCGGGAATCCGCTTTACGATCGCTTCCAGCACCTCATCGATCCCCATGCCGGTCTTCCCGGAGGCACGGATCACATCCGACGGGTCGCAGCCGAGGAGATCGACTATCTGGTCTTCCACCTCATCCGGCTTCGCGGAATCAAGATCGCATTTGTTGATGACCGGGATAATCTCAAGGTCATTCTCGATCGCCATATATAGATTGGAAATAGTCTGAGCCTGGATGCCTTGGGAAGCATCAACGATAAGGAGAGCACCCTCGCAGGCAGCAATCGACCGGGAGACCTCGTAAGAGAAATCGACGTGTCCCGGAGTGTCGATCAGGTTGAGCGTATATTCTTCCCCATCAAGTTTATAATCCATCTGGATAGCATGGGACTTGATCGTGATTCCGCGTTCACGTTCAAGATCCATATCGTCGAGCACCTGCGCTTCCATATCCTTCGCGTCAACCGTGTTGGTCCTTTCCAGAAGACGGTCGGCCAGCGTTGACTTTCCATGGTCGATATGGGCGATGATGCAGAAATTTCTGATATTTTTCATTTCGCGTAATTGTTCACACTGCAAATTTAACAAAAAACTTCCATAGCCGAAAACAGAGGAAGACGGGCGTATCAAATAATTTTATTAAATTTGCGGATGGTTGGCAAACACCGACCTCTGGAAAAGAAAATTTATCCTTAATCAAATATCAATGGCAACCAAACCCTTCCACTATCAGGAAATGTTTCCTCTCGGCCCGGACACGACCGAGTATGAACTGATCACCAAAGACTATGTCAAGACTGAGAACTGGAACGGCCACGAGATGCTCGTGGTTGATCCCGAGGCACTGACAGTGATCGCAAACGTCGCTTCCCACAACTGTTCATTCATGCTTCGCCGCGAGCACAACGAGCTTGTGGCTAAGATTCTAAAGGATCCCGAAGCATCTGAGAACGACAAGTTTGTCGCCCTCACAATGCTCCGCAACGCCGAAGTGGCCGCCAAGGGAGTCCTCCCCTTCTGCCAGGACACCGGCACTTCCATCTGTTCCGCCCACAAAGGTCAGCATGTCTGGACCGGAGCTAACGATGAGGAACGCATCGCCAAGGGTATCTACAAGACCTATACGGAAAACAATCTCCGCTACTCCCAGAACGCTCCTCTCAATATGTATGAGGAGGTCAACACAGGCTGCAACCTTCCCGCCCAGATTGAAATCCACGCAACCGAAGGGGATGAATATGAATTCCTGTTCGTTGCCAAAGGAGGCGGCTCGGCAAACAAGACTTATCTCTATCAGGAAACCAAAGCGATCCTGAATAAGAAGACTCTCGTCCCCTTCCTTATCGAAAAGATGAAGACCTTGGGAACAGCCGCCTGTCCTCCCTATCACATCGCATTTGTGATCGGAGGCACTTCGGCTGAAGCCAACCTTGCAGCCGTCAAGAAGGCATCAGTAAAATATTATGACAATCTCCCGACATCTGGAAACGAATATGGCCATGCTTTCCGCGACACTGAGCTTGAGAAAGAACTCCTTGAGGCGGCTTATAATCTTGGTCTCGGAGCTCAGTTCGGCGGCAAATACTTCGCCCATGATGTCCGCGTTATCCGCATGCCGCGTCACGGCGCTTCCTGCCCTGTCGGAATGGGCGTCAGCTGTTCGGCCGACCGCAATGTAAAGGCTAAAATTAACAAAGATGGCCTCTGGATCGAGAAACTCGACGAATTCCCCGGAGAATTGATCCCTGAAGAATATCGCCAGGCAGGAGAAGGGGAAGTGGTCGAGATCGACCTCAACCGCCCTATGCCGGAGATTCTTGAGGAACTTGGAAAATATCCCGTTTCAACGCGCCTCTCTCTGAAGGGCACAATCATCGTGGGCCGCGATATAGCGCATGCTAAGATCAAGGAACGCCTCGATGCCGGCGAGCCTATGCCCCAGTATCTGAAAGATCATCCGATCTATTATGCCGGACCGGCTAAGAAACCGGATGGCATGCCTTCCGGATCATTCGGCCCGACAACGGCCGGCCGCATGGACTCTTATGTCAACCAATTCCAGGCAGCAGGCGGTTCGATGGTTATGATTGCAAAGGGTAACCGTTCGCAGCAAGTCACTGACGCCTGCCAGAAACATGGCGGCTTCTACCTCGGATCTATCGGCGGACCGGCTGCCATCCTCGCCAAAAACTCCATAAAGAATGTAGAGCTTCTGGAATATCCTGAACTGGGGATGGAAGCAATCTGGAAAATCGAGGTCGAAGACTTCCCCGCCTTCATACTCGTTGACAACAAGGGAAACGACTTCTTCAAGCAGATTAAACCCCGTTGCCCGGGATGTGAAGTAAAATAAAAGTAACCAACTGAAAAACAATCAAAAGATTGCCTCTGTTCTGGAATAGAACAGGGGCAATCTCAATTTTTGCATATATGGAATGGTTTTTGTAATTTTGCAAAGCGGGCAATGCCCTATTTTCTACTCTCTCCTGACCTTACAAAGCAACCGAACAACATGAAACTCAAATATCTGTCTATCATTTTTATTGCCGCAGCGGCGCTTCTGTCGTCATGCTCGGCAAAGAAGGATGTTATTTATTTTCAAGACCTGCAATCCGGGCAGGAAATCTCCCAGGCCCTCTCTTCACAGCTTAAAGTCCAGCCCGGCGACAAACTGTCGATTGTTGTTACAACCACAGATTCCCGACTCAACACGCTATTCAATCTCCATGTCCCCCAGGTCATAACAACGACCGAGAACACGCTCAACGAAGCCTCCATGGCCTCCTCGGGCGACCGCGTTTCCATTTACACGGTCAATCAGAAGGGGACCATCCAGTTTCCCACATTAGGGACAATCAACATCGGAGGCAAGACTCGCGAGCAGGTCAGCGAACTGATTCGCCGCGAAATCATCAGCCGCGACCTCGCAAAGAATCCTGTGGTCTCTGTTGAATTCCTGAATCTCGGGGTGACGGTCCTGGGGGAAGTGAGCCGTGCAGGACGCGTTTCCCTCGACCGGGAAGACTTTACCATTCTGGATGCGATAGCCGCCTGCGGCGACCTGACGATCTATGGCAAGCGAGAGAATGTAAAAGTGCTCCGAGAAGAAAACGGGGCCGAAAGGGTTTATGAAATCAACCTGACCGACGGACGGAGCGTGCTCAACTCGCCCGTCTATTATCTCCAGCCAAAGGATGTCATCTATGTAGAGCCAAACGCAACGAAATCAAGAACCGCGACTCCAAATGGCAACTCCATGCTGACTCCTTCCTTCTGGATCTCAATCGCCTCCTTCCTGATGACGACGGCAGTCTTTGTCACAAGCCGATTCTGATAATTCTGACCCTGTTAATAAATTCTGTTCCACTTCAATGGCTGAAAAAATCACGAATGCCCTCGCCGCCCGATCAAACGAACCGGGCCGGGGTCTCAAGCTAAAGGAATTCCTGTTTAACTGTCTGGCCCATTGGCAATGGTTCCTGCTGTCGATAGTTCTTATCATGGGAGGGACATGGCTTTATATCCAGACCCTGCAACCGATATATGAGAGTTCGGCCATGGTGATGATCATGATGGACTCCCAGGGAAATGCGATTTCCAACAAGGCTGAAGTCTTTCAGGATATGGTCTTCACCGGGGGCAACAGCTCGATTCAGGATGAGGTGATGATGATGAAATCGCCCGACCTGATGCTGACCGTCGTCGATGAACTGAAATTGAACACGTTCTATGGTGTCGATGGCCGCTTCCGCCAGGAAGTGCTCTACGGGTCAAATCTTCCGGTCAGCGTCAATTTCCTTGACTTGCCGGAATCAACCGTGGTTCAATTCAAATTGGAATTGACCGGAAACGGCGCCTTCCGGATTGAAGATATCCGGCTTAACGGACGCGAACTTGAGGGACGAAAAATCAGCGGCACAATCGGAACCAGGCTGAAGACCCCGATGGGGACTATAGAAGTGCTCCCCGGGCCCGCTTTTGACGCCAATGAAGAAGAAACGATCAATGTTGCCCATCTTCCGTTGAAATCAGCCGTCGGAGCATTCCAGGCGGGACTCTCCGTTTCAATCGACAAAGAAGCATTCGACATTCTTCACCTTTCCGTCAAGGATTCAAGCCGTGAAAGAGCGACCGACATATTGGTGGCGCTGATCGATGTCTACAACCGCCGTTGGATGCAGGACAAGCGTGACCGGGCTGAGAATTCAAGCAAGTTCATCGACGAGCGTATCCAGATTCTCCAATCGGAACTTGTGTCGGTTGATAACGACATTTCTTCCTACAAGAGTGCGAATATGGTGCCGGATGTGAGCGCGGCCGCCAACATAGCCATGACCCAGGCCTCGGAGACAGCCGGAAGCCTGCGGGAACTGAACACGCAGGAATACATGGCCCAATATATCCGCAACTACCTCCGCAACTCCGAAAACAACAACAAACTTTTGCCTGCCAACTCCGGACTCTCCAACAATAGCCTTGCTGACCAGATTCAGGCATATAACAAGAAGGTCATTGACCGTAACAGCCTTGTGGCACAGAGTTCAGAATCCAACCCGATGGTTGCGGAAATCGACCAGACCCTTGCGGCCATGAGGGCCGCCCTTCTTGCCTCTGTGGATAATGAAATTCTGGCCATCCGCGAACGCATCCGTACCCTCCAGGGTCTCGCCGGAGCGGCAGCTTCCCAGATTGCTTCCAGTCCGAAACAGGCGAAATATCTTCTTTCGGTCGAGCGTCAGCAAAAGGTGAAGGAAAGTCTTTATCTCTATCTTCTGCAAAAGAGGGAGGAGAACCAGCTCAACCAGGCGCTGACTTCTTACAATACACGTATCATCCGCTCTGTCGATGCCGACACGGCCCCCATCTCCCCGCATGGAGGAGTGATGATGGTGATTGCCTTCGGAGTGAGTCTCGTTTTGCCTGCCCTGATCCTTTATTTGCGTGAAATCTCAATTCATGTTGTCAGAGGAAGGAAGGATCTTGAGAACATGAAAGTTCCCTTTGCGGGCGAGTTGCCTTTCCATTCCAAGAAAAAGCAGAAGGGCCTGAAGAGCGTAGTCAAGAAGCCGAAGAGAGGCGACCGGACCCCGCTTGTTGCGGTCCAACCAAACAGCCGTAACCCCATCAACGAGGCGTTCCGCGTTGTCAGGACGAACCTTGAGTTCATGTTCAACAGCGACCGGAAGAGCAACGTTGTGATGCTCACATCGGTCAACCCGAGCAGCGGTAAGACCTTCGTGACCTTCAACCTCGCAAAGGCTCTCGCCATCAAGAACAAGAGGGTCGTTGCGATCGACCTCGACATGCGAAAGGCCTCGCTCAGCAAATATGTTGCGGAACCCAAACGGGGCGTTTCCGACTATCTGGCAAACAAGATTCATAATCTGACCGACATTATCATCCCGGTCGAGGATTGCCCGAATCTGAATGTTATCCCTGTCGGGACCGTTCCCCCCAATCCGACGGAATTGCTCTTCCAGGAACGTCTTACTTCCATGCTTGAGGAACTCCGTCAGCATTATGACTACATCCTGATCGACTGTCCGCCGGTGGAGATTGTGGCCGATGCTTCCATCGTTGCCAAGCAGGCCGACTACACCCTCTTCGTTATCCGCGTCGGCGTTCTCGACCTGGGAATGCTTTCGGTTGTCGAGAATCTTTACGAGGAAAACAAATTCCCCAACATGTCGATTGTCCTCAACGGCACGCTGAATCCTACCGGCCGTTACGGAAGCCGTTTTGCCTACGGCTATGGTTATGGATATGGGTATGGATACGGCTATGGCTACGGTTATGGCTATGGATCCGGATACCTCGCCGAGGATGAGGATGAAGAGGATGAACGCGGAAACTCAGACGATCATCACAAGCATAACCACAACAAACACGGCCACAGCTAATCGGGATGTTGCCATTAAACTCTGAATCTTCAACAAAACGGGATATGAAAGGGATTGTTCTCGCAGGAGGAAGCGGCACGCGCCTCTACCCCATCACCAAAGGAGTGAGCAAGCAATTGCTTCCGATATATGATAAGCCGATGGTCTATTATCCTATTTCGGTTCTGATGATGGCTGGAATCAGGGACATCCTTCTCATCTCCACCCCCGAGGATCTGCCCGGGTTCAAGCGGCTGTTAGGGGATGGCTCAGATTTCGGAATCAATCTCTCCTACGCGGAGCAGCCCTCGCCCGACGGGTTGGCGCAGGCTTTCATCATCGGGCGCGAGTTTATCGGCAACGATTCTGTCTGCCTGATTTTGGGAGACAACATCTTCCATGGCGCCGGCCTCAACGGAATCCTTTCGGAAGCCGTTACGAATTGCGAAAGGGGACTTGCCACCGTTTTCGGCTATTGGGTTGATGATCCGGAGCGCTATGGCGTGGCTGAGTTTGATGAAAAAGGGCGCTGCGTCTCCATTGAGGAAAAACCTACCGACCCCAAATCGAATTATGCAGTGGTCGGGCTCTATTTTTATCCGAATGAAGTTGTCGAAGTTGCAGCCAATATCCGGCCCTCGGCCCGCGGGGAATTGGAAATCACGACCGTCAATCAGCATTTCCTTACGGAGGGGAAACTGATGGTGAAGACTCTTCCGAGAGGATTCGCATGGCTTGACACGGGGACTCACGATTCTTTGGCAGAAGCATCGATATATGTCGAGGTGCTCGAAAAAAGACAGGGCCTCAAGATTGCCTGTCTTGAAGGAATAGCCTACCGTCAGGGCTGGATTTCCCGAGGGAAGATGATGGAAGTGGCCAAGCCCATGTTAAAGAATGAATATGGGCACTACCTCATGAAAGTCATCGAGGAACTCGACAGAACTCATTTTTCAAATCTTGACTGATGAAAATATTCGAGACAAGAATCCCGGGGGTTGTGATTATCGAGCCGAAGGTCTTTTGCGACCAACGGGGTTATTTCTTTGAAAGCTACAATAAGGAGGCTTTCGATAAAGCGGTTGGAGAGATTGATTTTGTTCAAGACAATCAATCCCGCTCTACACGGGGAGTCATCCGCGGTCTCCATTTTCAACGGCCTCCGTATGCCCAGGCAAAGCTTGTCAGATGTGTTGAAGGACGCGTTCTGGATGTAGCTCTCGACATCCGTAAGGGCTCGCCTACTTATGGGCAGCACGTTGCCGTGCCGCTCTCAGCCGACAATTTCCGGCAGCTTTTCATTCCGCGAGGGTTTGCGCATGGTTTCGCTGTCTTGAGCGATGTGGCCGTGTTCCAATATAAGTGTGACAATTTCTATTCCCCCCAATCGGAAGGAGGCATTTTGCTTTCAGATCCTTCCTTAGGGATAGATTGGCAGATAGACCCGGGGGAAGCGCTGCTTTCGGAAAAGGATCTTAGGAATCCAACCTTTTCAGAATTTGAGACGCCATTTGAATTTGACGACTGATAATCATGGAAAGGGGAGTTAGACCCCGCGAACGTTGGATGCGGGTCATTTTGGTCTGGATGATATGCGTGACGGCCATTTCCCCCTCCTTTGCCTTTGGCCCGGGCTATCGACCGGAATTGTTTGTTGCGAGTGTTGCCCTTTCCCCCCTCCTGTTCTTATTTAAATCTTCAAGAAGGCTTCTGCCGAGGATTGACATCCCTTCGGCTATCTTAATCCTGGCTTTTATTCCTGCCACCCTTCTGTTTCATCCGGGCACGATCCGCTGGGGTTCGGCACTCTTCGGATGCGCTTGTCTATGCTTCTTCATGGGGTTTGCCAGAATAGCGGTAAGCGCGAGGACGACGGCTAAATCTGCAGCCAGGATTTTGAAAATAATAATTTTCCTCTTTGCCGGATGCTTGCTCATTCAACAACTTTGCGTACTGACGGGGTTGCCGGTTTTCAATCCCGGTCGTCCCTATCAGAATCCATGGAAACTTGGCTCGCTTACGTCCGAGCCGACATACTCCACTTTTACAGTCTGCCTTCTGCTGTTTTTCTATTTTCTCTTTCGAAGACAAAGCAACCCGGATTATGGTGTTCAGGATTCAGTAAAAAAGGATTGGGCCGTCTGGTTGTCAGCAGGCTGGACCTGCTTTTCAACGCCTAATGCCACCGCCTACCTACTTTTCCCGCTTCCTTTTATTGCTTTACTGAACCGAAAAAATGCCCTGACTGGAATCTGCTCACTTATACTGATTGTAGGTTGCGGGGTTGGAGTTGCAACTCGCTTAGGAGTCTATCAAGCAGAACGGGCCCTGAATGCTGTTAAAGCTTACATTTCTTTGTCTGAAGAAGAAATCGTAAAAAATGAGTGGAGTTCCGGGATGAGGCCATTACCAACTCTGGAAGTGCTTCGCGCTACAGATTCATCGATCTCCTCATTGCTTACGGGTCATGGAGCGGATGCAGAAAAACAAGCATATTCCGAAAATGTCAAGGAAGTGATTATTCATCCTGTAACAAGGATATGGTTCGATTACGGTCTCCCGGCTCAGTTGGCATTATGGTATTTGGTTTTTCATGTCTGCTTTTGTCGTCGCAGGAAGGCTACTATTGTTGTAATGCTTCTTGGGCTGTTATATTCCGGAGGAACTTCTGACCAATCCTTCTGGCTCATAATGTTACTGAGTTGGCTATTTCAAGCCACAGTTAAGCGAGAAGCAACACCGGATAATTATTCTTCCGGAGATGAATCGAAAGGGCAGTCAAACCCTCCACGCATATTAGCCACCCAATTACTTGATGACAGGTCGGGAAGTGCCATTGTTCTGAGCACGTTGCTTCCTGAGTTGGCTCGCCTTGGCCATTCGATAAAAGTTATTTCCTCAGGGAAGGGTCCCATTGAAGATTCCATTAAGGAGATTGAGGAAAACCAACCAGATGCCAAGGCCACCTATACCTGTGTTCCTTACCGCTTTGTAGGGAAAGGATGGAAGGGACTTTGGACCTTTTCGCTGGCACAGTGGCGACATAGTCTACAGACATTTCGTTTTCGCAAAGATTACGACATCCTTTATTGCAACACGATCCTGCCTGTCGGATCCGCAATTGCAGCCTTCGCCTGCGGAAAGAGGATAATCTGCCACTGCCATGAGAATCCCCGGAAGAAGGGATTAGGTTACAGAATGATGTGGTTTCTTATGCGCAATCTTTCGGAATGTGTCGTCTGCGTCTCGAAGGATCAAGCTTCTTCTTTGCCGGGGAATGTAAGCAAAGAGGTGGTGGAAAATCCGGTTTCCGGGACCTATTTAACCTTATCGAAAGAAAAGGGAGGAATTAAGGCCAAGAACGGTAATTCAAGGCCCCATATCCTTATGGCGTCCTCTTTAAGAAAATATAAGGGAATCGATAATTTCATTCGACTTGCAAAGGCGATGCCGGATGCAGATTTCACCTTTGCCTCCACCGTGTCGGAAGAAGAATTCCGGAACTTTGCTGAGGAACTCGGCTTAAGTCTACCGGGGAATTTGCGGTATGTCGAAGGGGACTCCATTCAAAAAATGAGTGCGGTATATTCGGAGGCGACAATGATAGTGAATTTATCTGATCCGAAGGAATTTCAAGAGACGTTCGGGATGACAATAGCGGAAGGAGGCATATTTGGATTGCCTGCGATAGTTCCGCGAGAGGGAGGAATCGCCGAGCGCGTAAAAGAGGGAAAGAACGGCTATCACATACCCGGAAGCGACCAGCCAGCCCTCGCAGAAGCAATCAGGAGAATCCATGCAACTGAAGCCACCTACGCCCGCTACTCTGTCGCCGCGCGCCAACGCGCCCAATCCAACACCCCCGCAGCCGCCGCCCGCAAAATCGCAAAACTACAATGTGGATGACGCTCGTGATAACATGATCCGTTATCCTTCCGTTATAGGGATAGGCCATAGGTAAGATAGGATGACAGATATTATGACGCCTGAGGAACGGAGCCGTTGCATGGCGGCCATCAAGGGGAAGGATACGAAGCCGGAAATGATTGTCCGGAAGTATCTTTTCTCCCGTGGGTTGCGCTATCGCGTCAATAATCGTAAGCTGCCCGGCTCTCCCGACATTGTGCTGAAGAAATATCGGACTGCCGTTTTCATCGATGGCTGTTTCTGGCATGGTCATGAGGGCTGCCGTTATTTCAAAATGCCTAAAAGCAACGAGCAGTTCTGGCGGCATAAAATAGCGATGAACTATGCCCGCGATTTTGCCGCCAACACTGACTTGACGTTGGCCGGATGGCGCGTGATCCGTATTTGGGAATGCCAGATCAAGACCAAGGCCAAACGCGAGGAAACCCTCCGAAAACTATACGATGTCATCACAGGCAATCAGCCAATTCCCAAAGAAAATTCTCCAGCAACACACTTGCCAAACCCGAAGACCCCGGAATTCCCTATCAATCCAGACCTCGAAAGAGAGAATATCGCTGCCGAGCCGGAAGCCCCCTATCAATAAGAGCCTGACAACATTATTGGCGTTGGGTAAAGATAGGGTTGGTTAATGTTGTTTTTTTGCTTAATTTTGTAGAGTAAATGGAGAAGAAACGAGTGGCGATAATTGGGACCCAGGGGGTGCCGGCAGGCTACGGCGGATTTGAATCGCTGGTGGAAAACCTTATCGGCGAGAATTGCTCGCCGGAGGTGGAATATACCGTTTTCTGCTCCAGCCTCGACCTAAAGCAACGCTACGAGTCATACCTGCGTGGACGGCTGCGCTACACTCCTCTCCATGCCAACGGGGCTCAGTCGGTTCCTTACGACATCTGGTCGCTCATCAAGGCGGCCCGGAATTTTGACACTGTCCTGCTGTTAGGAATATCCGGAGGCCTCTTTCTCCCTCTCTTCAAAAAAATATCCAAAGCCCGCATCGTCGTCAACATTGATGGTCTTGAACATCGCCGCCTAAAATGGAACCAACCAATCCGGCGATTTCTGAAAGCGTCAGAAGCGGCGGCAGTAAAGAACACTGACGCCGTGATCGCAGACAACCGCGTCATTGCCGATTATGTGAAGGAGACTTACGGAATCGATGCCCATCTGATTGCCTATGGAGGCGATCATGCCCTCCTAACAGTGTCTCCCGAAAGAGAGCGGGAAATCCTTGGGCAATATGGATTGACAAAAAATGGATATGCCATAGCGGTATGCCGGATAGAGCCTGAAAACAATTGCCGATTAATTCTGGAGACCTTCCGCAGAACCCGCAAACCTCTGCTCTTCATCGGAAACTGGCATCATAATTCCTATTCCAAGGCGCTCGAAGAAGAATATGGGAAATCAGAGAATCTGAAACTCGTCGATGCAATATATGACCGGGAAATATTGAGCGTGCTCCGAGGGAATGCCTCTCATCATATCCACGGCCATTCGGCCGGGGGAACGAACCCCTCCCTTGTGGAAGCGATGTTCTTTTCTGTTCCCATCCTCGCTTTTGATGTCGAGTATAACCGGGAAACAACCTTTGGCCGGGCTGCCTACTTTTCCGATTCTAAGACCCTGGAAAGGCTCGCCGACACTAAAGGAATCGACTTCTCCGGGCTCAACGAAGCCGCCCGCAATCATTACAGATGGGCCCAGATAACAGCCGCCTACGAAGCCCTTTATTAACACTTTCTCTCTTCCTCCCAGAGCTAAAGACTCCAAATAATGAAATTCCGCAAAATACTTTATACTCTTATCGCTGCCACCACCCTTCTTGCCGCCATGCCTGCGGCAGAGAGCGTTGCAAGCAGCGTATCCTCATCAGCAACCAAGAGTTCCAAAAAGTCTTCATCGAAAAAAAAATCTTCAACGTCGAAATCTTCCTCGAAGTCCAAGACATCAACAAAAAAGAAGTCGACAAAGAAGAAATCATCCCGCGTAAAATCGACCGGAAAGAAAGGATCATCGGCTAAGAAGGGGAAGAAAAATGTAGCCAAAACCACATACAAGGCACCCCCGGCCGAGCAACCCCAATATGACTCGCTGACCATGGCCGTCAACCGCGCCCTGATCGAACGCATCCCCTCTCATCTTAACCCGGGCGGCTTGCGCGTCAACAGCGTAAAGGCCGACCGCAACCGGCGCTATGCAACGGTGAGCCTCAACGAGAATTTTACATATCTTCCCGTCACCAATGGACTCATCGACACGCTTCAAAATACGGTTCAGAGCGTGCTGCCGGACTCTATCTCCAACTATAGAGTGCTCCTAAACGTAGGCCAAAAGTCGTTGGCTTACTATATTACTAAAGTTGACAAACTTCCGACGGAATATCGCCAGAACCCGGCTTTCGTCTCAGAGGTCAATCCGATTGCGTCCACATCCAAAGGACTTGACCGCGATGTACTCGCTCTCTGGCATTCCCACGGCCGATACTACAAAAACGGCTCCTGGCAATGGCAACGGCCTTTGCTCTTCCAGACTGTGGAGGATATATATCCTATGGGATATGTCCTTCCTTTCCTCGTCCCGATGCTCGAGAACGCCGGAGCATACGTCATGCTGCCCCGCGAACGGGACACGAACCGCCATGAAGTTATTGTCGATAATGACACGAACGACTCCGGGCAAATCTTCTCCCAGCCTTATTATAAGGAGATGAGCGGCCAGCAGGCATGGTCGACCGGCGAATACGAAGGCTTTATCTACGATCTGCCTGACTTCCGGGACACGGAGAATCCATTTGAGAACGGAACCTACCGCCAGACGCGCACCGTCAAGAAAGGAAGCAAGGAATCTCTCGCGGCATGGTATGCCGACATTCCGGAGGATGGAGAATATGCTGTCTATGTAAGCTACAAGACCTTGCCGGAATCGACCACGGATGCGCGCTACACTGTCAACTACTCCGGAGGATCCAAGGAGTTTACTGTCAACCAGCAGATGGGAGGAAGCACATGGATTTATCTCGGGACTTTCCCTCTCGAAGAAGGCTATAGCGACACGGAACCAATCGTGACCCTGTCGAATATCACATCCGGCGCAGCCGGGACTGTCGTTACGGCGGATGCCGTCAAGATCGGCGGAGGAATGGGCAACATTGCCCGTTCGCCTCGGAGAAGCGACATCTATTATGACCCCTCCACACCCGTCGAGAGCTACGATCAAGGAGATGATGAGGAGGAAGAAGATGTGGAAACAGATGAGGAGGCGGACGATGATGACTCGGATGACGGAGAGTCAAACGATACGTTCGATGAAGCCGATATTCCTCAGCCGACCCAAGCATCGACTTCAACATCGACCAACTCCCAGTCGGCCAAAGGTCCCGCGCCATCGTTCAGGACCTCAGGAATGCCCCGGTTCCTTGAAGGAGCGCGCTACTGGCTTCATTGGGCCGGCTTCCCGGAATATGTCTATTCCCCCTACCATGGCTCGGACGATTACAAGGATGATTACACGAGTCGCGGGCATTGGGTCAATTATCTTGCGGGAGGTTCGCGCGTTCTTCCCGGCCGCGAAGGGCTCAACATCCCGGTGGATGCGGTCTTCGCTCTCCATACGGACGCAGGAAAGAAAGCCGATGATTCTTTTGTAGGGACTTTAGGAATATATTTCACTCAGAATGGAGATTCCTATAAAGATGGGACGCCACGTATAAATTCCCGTATGTTGACAGATATGGTGATGCAACAGATCACAAACGATGTGCGTCGACAATATGAACCCCGCTGGACACGCCGTTCGATGTGGGACAAGAGCTATGTCGAAGCGCGCGTGCCGGAAGTGCCGACAACGCTGATAGAGCTGATGAGCCACCAGAATTTTGCCGACATGCAATATGGTCTGGATCCGACTTTCCGCTTCACAGTCAGCCGGGCCATCTATAAGGGAATAGCACGCTTCCTTGCCCAAAGGAAGGACCGTAAGCTCGTGATCCAGCCCCTCCCCCCGAGAGATTTCCGCATCACGGAAGCCAAGAAAAAGAATGTCTACCGACTCTCCTGGGCTCCCACTCCGGATCCTCTCGAACCGACCGCAGTGGCCGACAAATATGTAATTATGGAACGCACGGGAGATGACCTCGGGTTCCATAAAATCGCAGAAACGAAGGATACCCATTACGACTTCCGCGTGGCAGACAATGAAATCCATTCATTCCGGATTATAGCCGCCAATGAGGGCGGAAGCTCCTTCCCTTCGGAAACATTATCAATGCGTGCCCCGGAAGGCAACCAGCGAACTATCCTTATCGTCAACGACTTTACCCGCATAAGCGGACCGGCCCATTTCTCGGCCGACGGCACAGCCGGTTTTGACAGCGATGCGGATTTCGGAGTCCCTTATGTCAAGGATATGTCGTTTGCCGGATACCAGACGGAATTCCGCCGATCAGCCGGAGAAGGCTTCGGACGTTCGGGTCAAAATTATGTGACCACTATCATTGCAGGAAATACATTTGACTTCCCTGCCGTACATGGCCGGGCTGCGATGGGCGCCGGATATGGCTTCATCAGCGCATCGGCCTCAAGCGTGGAGAACGGTGAGGTTCAGCTGAAGGATTATCCGATTGTTGACGTGATAGTCGGGAAACAACGTCGCACAGTTGTCGGCAACGGGAAGCAGGGTGTAAAATATGAAGCTTTCCCGGAAGAGCTGATCAAACCTCTTGAGAAATACGTCAAGGATGGAGGACATCTCATCCTGAGCGGTCAGTTCATTGCTTCGGAGCTTTACGATATGCGCTCCGATTCCCATGAACGGAGCTTTGCCCGGGATGTGCTCGGGATTGCAAGCGGGGAAACCGACCGCAGCAAGCGCGGCCGCATCCGCATGGCTGACGGAACGGCAATCCCCTACTCCGCCAACCTGAATGAATATCATTATATCGTCGAAAGCCCCGATATTCTTGAGCCAACGGATCCATCCGAGGTGAAGACGATCGTGACCTTCGCCGATTCAAACCGGGCAGCCGGAGTCAGAAATACTTACGGGAAAGGAACGGCAACCACACTCTCCATCCCTCTTGAAACAATTACAGATGCCGATCTGCTGAACCGGCTCTTCAAAGAAATTGCAAAATGAAACCGATACGCTTCCAGGGTCTCGCCCATTTGCGCGAATATATCCTCAACTCCTCGCTCGATGAATATGTCGCATTGATCCTTGACGACAGGGAGATCACGATGGACGCCCATTGTCTTCATCGGCTCACGGACGTCGCTTCCGATATCGATTCGACCTTGACATATTGCTATTACCGCGATCTGCTCCCGGACGGGACGTTGCGCGATCACCCCGTCATAGACTTCCAGCCGGGATCGCTCAGGGATGATTTCAACTTCGGACCGCTTGTTGTCCTGAACACGAACGATGTTCTGGCCGCCACAGAAAAAGTAACAGAGCAGGACACGGCCCCGATTCCGGTGGAAGTCCAATGGTACATGCTTCGCCTGCAGGTCACTTCTGGAAAAGTAATTGCCATGGTTCCGGAATATCTTTATACAGCGGCCGCTGTCGACACGCGTAAGAGCGGAGAGAGACAACATGATTATGTAAAAGCCGACCGCGAACAGATCCAGATGTCATATCAGAACGTCTTCACGACCTATCTGGCTGCCCATCATGGTCTCGTCAATCCCGAAAGAGAGGATGTCAATTACGATGAAGTCCCGTTTGAGACGGAAGCCTCGGTCATTATTCCTGTCCGCAACCGGACCCGGACAATTCTTGATGCCGTGGAGTCAGCTTTGGCCCAAAAGACCAATTTCAACTTCAATGTAATTGTCGTAGACAACAATTCGACCGACGGAACGCGAGAGAAGCTGGAGGCTGCCGCGGAGATCGATTCCAGGCTCGTGCTGATAAAAGTTTCCGATGAGGAACATCTCGGCATAGGGGGCTGCTGGAACCGGGCGTTGCTTTCCCCGCAATGCGGACGTTTTGCCGTCCAACTTGATTCGGACGACATTTACAACTCTCCGGACACGCTCCAGAAAGTGGTCGACAAATTCCGTGAGGGTAATTATGGAATGGTGGTCGGGAGTTACACTCTTGTTGACTTTGAGGGTAACCGACTCCTTGCAGATGACATAACCCATCGGGAATGGACCGATGAAAACGGGCCTAACAATGCATTGCGCGTGAATGGCTTCGGGGCACCCCGGGCATTTTTCACCCCACTCGCGCGAACGCTGCTGTTTCCTAACGTCAGCTATGGCGAGGATTATGCAATGGCCCTAAGAATTAGCCGGACCTACCGCATCGGACGAATCTATGATTCTCTCTATCTTTGCCGGCGCTGGGAAGGAAATTCGGATGCCGACCTTTCCGTCGAAACCGAGAACAAACATAATTATTATAAGGATTGCGTTCGCTCGATTGAACTGATTGCAAGGGTCCGGGAAAATAATTCTCGACATTCAGACGACCAGTTCGGCTGGCAGGATCTTCTTTTCGGCCCCGGGTCTCCCTTCGGGGCCCCGGGAAACGATGAGGAGGACGAATCTGACCCAGGTTTTGCAGACGAGGAGGAAGAGGATGAGGACCTTGAATTCTGAACTCAGCTCCCTTCTTGACAGGGGACTGCATGAAGAACTGATCAATGACATTATAGAATGTCAGCTTGACCAGTGGCCCATGGCTGCGGATAATTACCACCGGCTTTCCCATTCGGAGCGGAAGCCGCTCCCCCTTAAGGCAATCCGCGGGAGCGCGCAATGGAATCCGGCGCGGATTGTAAGCACCGGAGCAAAGACTGACGCTAAATCTATTGCTGAGAGAAAATGCTTTCTTTGCAGTGAAAACCGTCCCGAAGAACAGTTCTCCATTCCATGGCTTGGCGATTGGGAGCTTCTTGTCAATCCTTTCCCAATCCTTCCGGTCCATTTCACGATTGCATCCTTATCCCACCGTCCACAGGGGAAGCTCCCCCTGGAGATGGCAGCCATGGCCGAACAGGCTCCCGACCTGGTCATCTTTTATAATGGAGCGCGGTCTGGAGCTTCCGCTCCGGATCACCAACATGCGCAGGCTGTGCTCAGTTCTGAACTTCCTTTGATGAGGACCGTCGAAGCTTTTCATCCTTTGGAGGAACAACGGATCTTAGGCTCCAATGAACTGGGCGGAGAATTTCCTTTTCTGTTTTATTCAGCTGTTGTCCCTCCCGGCCCGGAGGGGATGTCAATGCTGGCAACTTTTCCGCTCTTAGGCGGAATTGATGCCGAAACCGGAACCCGCTCGCCCGAACTGATGAATGCGTTCTTCTGGATGGACCGTGGTTGGCTAAGGGTCGTCATCATTCCCAGAAAAGCTCACCGGCCCTCCATCTATTATGCAAATGGAGCGGAACAGATGTTAATTAGCCCCGGGGCAATTGACATGGCCGGCCTCCTTATTCTCCCCCGGAAGGATGATTTTGAAAGAATAACCCCGGAGATAGCCGAGGAAGTTTATGCCGATGTGGCATATTCAAATCAACTCTCATAACCACAATGAAACGCAGTCCCTGGGCTTGGATCCCGACCTTGTATGTGGCTGAAGGCCTCCCCTATTTTGCTGTCAACGTGTTGACTGTATTGATGTATGTCAAAATGGGGGTATCGCTTAAGGAAATGGCTTTCTTTACAGGCTGGCTATATCTGCCATGGGTTATAAAGCCTTTCTGGAGTCCGTTTGTCGATATTTTCTCAACGAAAAGAAAATGGACGCTCGTCATGCAGCTTTTGCTTGGGTTCTCCATGGGAGCGATCGCCTTGTTGCTCCCTACGTCGTTTTTCTTTTCCTCCACCCTTGTCTTCTTTTGGCTGATGGCTTTCTTTTCTGCTACCCATGACATCTCGGCCGATGGTTACTACATGCTGGAACTCACCCCTCATGATCAGGCTGCGTTTGTCGGGGTCCGCTCCACATTCTATCGAATAGCGAGCGTGATCGGCCAAGGAGGATTAGTTATGCTTGCCGGTTGGCTTGAAGTCAAATGCGAGAGAATTGCAACTGCATGGAGCATCGTGTTCGGAGTTCTTTCTATCTTTTTCTTCCTCCTTTTCCTCTATCATTCCAAGTATATGCCCAAGGCCGCGGACGACCGCCCGGCGAAGGAAACTTCCGCTAAAGATATCGTCCGCAATTTCGGCTTGACCTTCGTCACATTCTTCCGGAAGCCAGGAATTTGGGGAGCATTGGCCTTCATGCTTCTTTACCGTTTGCCGGAGGCATTATGCATAAAACTCGTCCAACCCTTTCTTGCAGCCTCTCCCGAAGAGGGAGGGCTCGGACTCTCGACGGCCCGGATTGGCTTTGCCAATGGAACTGTAGGCGTTATCGCGCTCCTTGCGGGGGGCATTGCGGGAGGTCTTGCAATTTCAAGGGGAGGTCTTAAGAAATGGCTATGGCCGATGGCGCTCTCCCTCTCCTTACCTTGCTTTTTGTATTGTCTGCTGGCCATGACCCAGCCTGAAAGCTTCACTCTCATCTGCTCGGCGATTGCCATCGAACAATTCGGCTATGGATTCGGGTTCACGGCCTTCATGCTCTATCTCATATATTTCAGCCGGGGAGAAAGCCAGACATCCCATTACGCGTTCTGCACAGCCTTCATGGCTCTCGGGATGATGATCCCGGGAATGTTTGCCGGGCATATCCATGAATATCTTTCAGGATTCCATTGGTTCGGGGGAGCGCGTCCGGACGGTTATGTCAATTACTTCTGGGCCGTGATGGTTGCATGCGTAGCTACGCTGCTTTCCTGCTCCTTTGTAAAGATTGACCCGCAGTTTGGAAAGAAGGAGCCGGAAACCAAAAGCCTCAATCCCAAGGAAGATTAATTTAAGATATGATTCCAAAGAGAGTATTTTTCCACGCATTGCTGATTCCGGCTGCAATCCTTTTGTCCTTTATGGTCGGGGGATGCTCCAGCACGCGGTATGTTCCTGCGGGGAAGATGCTTCTCGACGATGTAAAAATTGAAATCGAGGATTCAACCGGAACATTGACTGAGCAACAGATGCTCTCTTTTGTCCGTCATCGCCCGAACAATAAGTTTTTCTATCTGGCAAAGCTGAGGCTTGGAGTATATAATCTCAGCGGTAGCGACAGCACAAGCAAATGGAACAAATGGATCCGCAGTCTCGGCGAGCCGCCCGTAATTTACGATGCGGACGCAACGGCCACTGATGCGGCCCAGCTCCTTAAGGCTATGAACAATGCCGGTTTTCTGGAGGCCAAAGTCACTGTTGATTCTTTTCCGCGTCATGATAAGAAAAAAATCCAACTCGTCTATGACTTGGAGGCGGGAGAGCCCCATGTTATAAAATCCATTGAATATGAATTCCCGGATACGATGATGAGAAGGCTCGTGATGAGAGACTCTCTTCGCTTTCCGGTTCAGCCCGGGCAGCGTCTGGACAGGACCATGCTCGAAACCCAAAGGGAATGGATCACCCAAAGACTTCAGAACCGAGGTTACTGGGCCTTCAACAAGCAATACATAACATTTAACGCCGATACGACGGAAGGGTCGCACGATGTGGAGCTGACCATGACCGTCCGTCCGCCTCACCAGGCAAACAATTCTAACAGCACATTCTCGGAACATCGTCGGTTTATTGTCCGCAAAGTTAATTTCCTGGTTGATTATGATCCGGCCAAGGAAGATAACCCCCGGTCTTTTCATGCCGTCGATTCAGTCACATACAAAGACATAGAAGTTTACTACGGAAAGGCTAAACACCTTCTAAATCCGTCAACGCTTTACGACTGCTGCTACATTCGCGCGGGAGAACCATTCAACGAACGGCAAGTCAGCAACACATATTCGGCCCTGGGGAGGCTTCAGATATTGAAGTTCACCAATATTCAGTTTGTCCCGGCCGGGACTATAGACTCCACTGGCTTGTTGGATGCCTATATAATGTTGACCCCTGACCAAAGCCAGTCAATCTCTGCGCAAGTCGAGGGGACAAATTCAGAGGGTGACCTCGGGGCAGCCCTCGCCCTAAGCTATGTCCACCGGAATGTCGGACATGGAGGCGAGATTCTTTCCGTCCGACTTCGAGGGTCTTACGAGGCTATTTCCGGCAACCTTGAGAACTTCATCAACAACCGGGCAACCGAAGCCGGGTTTGACCTCGGGGTGACTTTCCCAAAATTCATGGCTCCGTTCCTCAAAGATAGTTTTAAGAGACGCATAAACGCGACCACGACACTTCATATTTCGGCAAATTATCAAGAACGCCCGGAATATACACGCCTGATTTCAACCATCGGCTGGAACTACAGATGGTCGGAACGGCGGGCCAGGTATCGGTATATCTATACCCCCATCGACATCAATTACGTCTACCTGCCGAAAAGCACCTACAATTTCATCGACCAGATCGCGCCTGACAATCCTCTCTTGAGATATAGTTATGAGGATCACTTCATCATGCGCACAGGATTCAATTTCTATTACACTGACAAAAGGAACACGACTCCATGGAACAATCATCTCCAGAAAAATGTCATAACGCTTCGCGCGCATGGCGAATTGGCGGGAAACATTCTCTTCGCTTTAAGTTCCATTTTCAATTATCACAAGGATTTTCGGTCGAACCCATATAAGATTTTCGGAATCCATTATTCTCAATATTTCAAAGCTGAAGGAGAATTCAACCTTCTCCATTCCTTTAACCGACGTCATGCCTTGGCTGCCCATGCCGCATTAGGAATAGGGATTCCCTATGGCAACTCGACAATCCTTCCTTTTGAGAAAAGATTCTATGGAGGGGGAGCAAATGGAGTCAGAGGCTGGTCGGTCAGGACTCTCGGGCCCGGGCGGTTCCCTACCGGCAATTCGGTCAGCGATTTCATTAACCAATGCGGCGATATTCGCATTGAGGCGAGCGTCGAATACCGCGCGAAATTGTTTTGGGTGGTCGAGGGGGCGCTCTTCGTGGATGCGGGAAATATCTGGACCATACGCGATTATGAAACCCAGCCTCACGGCAAATTCGCCTTCAATTCCTTCTATAAGGAATTTGCGGCAGCCTACGGTCTCGGAATCCGTCTCGACTTCAATTACTTCCTTCTGAGATTCGATCTGGGTATGAAAGCCCATAACCCTGCGATCAACCGGGAACCTTGGCCGCTGATCCATCCCAAATGGGGAAGAGACCATGCTTTCCATTTTTCCATCGGATATCCATTCTAAAATATTTAAACCCAAATATTTCCATTTTTTTAGCGTCATTTCCCAAGGTTAACCAAATTTCGGAATTTGCTCGGATTGGATTTTTTTATTAAATTGCAAGCCTATCTTTGATTTTGAGGAAATGAAGAAACTCGTGATATTTGACCTTGACGGCACTCTGCTCAACACAATTGCCGACCTTGGAAATGCCTGCAACTATGCGCTTCGGACTCTTGGATATGCCGAACATCCCCTGCCTGCCTATAATTATATGGTCGGCAACGGAGTCAGGATGCTCATGCAGCGGGCGGCCCCGGACGCTTCTCCGGAAGTGATCGACACGCTTCTTAAATTATTCCGCGAATATTACGATAATCATTGCACAGACCTGACCGAACCATATCCCGGGATTCCGGAACTTCTCTCTCAGCTTCGGGAACTCGGAATTGATGTGGCCGTGACTTCTAATAAATATGAGTCGGCAGTAAAGAAAATCATCGGCCATTATTTCCCCAATATTGATTTCGTTGCGACCTTAGGGGAAACGCCCGACAGGACAAAGAAACCGGACCCCTCGATTGTGTTTGCTGTTTTAGGCGACCACCCCACTCCCAAGAGAGACGTAATATATGTCGGGGATTCGGCAGTCGATATAGAGACGGCAAGACGGGCTTGCGTCGAATCCGTGGGCGTGACCTGGGGCTTCCGCCCTGTCTCGGAACTGACAGATGCCAACGCCAATCACATTGTCTCGGATCCGGAAGAAATTCTGGTCATGGCCACTCGCCCATAGCATTCCGGACTCACCCCAAACGCTTAATATTTTTGAGTCCTGGCTGAGCCGGAACACTCTGCACATCGGTTGCACAACTAAACGGATAACTTTGCGGTAATAATAATGAAGCTTCTTTATTGCTTCAGATAATTAACCGTTTAAGTTATGTGTAAATCCTGTCATACATGCCACTCGGAAGACCATCAGACGGCTCACCAACACGCCCACAATCATGGAGCGCCGGATACTTCCAATCATGGCGACCATACCCACTCCCATGACCACAATCATAATGGCTCAAAGATAAAAGAATTTGCCAAGGAGATTGTTTCAGGGAGTCTTCTTGTAATTGGTCTGACACTTCATCATTTCCTATCCCCTGCCCTGCCTCCTCTATTTTTCCTCGTTTTCTATGTTGTCGCCATCCTCCCGGTTGGCCTTCCCATCATCAGAGAGATGTTTGACACATGGCGTCATGGAAGCGTCATGAATGAGTTCACTCTCATGGTGGCGGCCGCTGTGGGCGCATTCATCATCGGGGAATTTCCGGAGGGAGTGGCTGTCCTGTTGTTCTACTCGTTTGGGGAAAAACTCGAAGACCTTGCCTCCGATGATGTCAGAACCAGAATACGCAATCTTCTTGGCCGCCTTCCAAATAAAGCAACGGTCGTAGATGAGGATAACGAGGAGCATGAGGAAACCCCTGCTAATATTCCAGTCGGGACAATGCTTAAAGTACGTCCCGGAGAACGGGTGGCCATAGACGCGGTCTTATGCGGAGAGACACCAGCCGATTTCGACACTTCCGCCATAACAGGCGAATCCGTTCCCCGCAGTTACTCCCCGGGAGAAGAGATTCCTTCCGGCGTTATCCCCGCGGACAGGACTGTGTTGGTAAGGACAACGCATGCCTTCAAGGATTCTTCAATGAGCCGGATTATGGAGATGATCGAGAATGCCCAGGCATCAAAGTCTCCTACGGAAACCATGCTGAGGAGAATCACGAGATGGTACACTCCCACGGTCTTTATCCTTGCCGTGCTTCTTTTCGCCGTTCCTTATATCGTCAGCCTCTTCAATGGAAGCTTCATATTCGAGTGGGAGATCTGGTTGAACCGTTCGCTCGTATTTCTCGTCTGCTCATGCCCATGCGCGCTTGTGGTCAGCATTCCTTTGAGCTATTTTTCTGCGCTTGGGGCTGCCTCAAAAGAAGGGCTGTTGTTTAAGGGAGCCCGTCACATTGACACGATTAGGAATATCAAGACGATATTCTTTGACAAGACTGGAACCCTTACTACTGGAGAATTTCATATTTCTTCTGTATATGCAACAGAGGGTCAAACTCCGGAAGGGATCTTGTCGCTTGCAGCAGCCTTGGATAAGGATTCAACCCATCCTCTCGCAGTAGCCGTTGTCAAAGGAGTAAAGGAACAAGATTATATTCTGCCCGAGGTTGTCAACGTGGTTTCTATTCCTCATGGTATGAAAGCCGATTATCAGGGTAAGGAAGTTTTGGTTGGCTCTGTCTCTTTGATGGCTTCAAACAAAATCGATCTTCCCGCCCATGATGGAGAAGGTTCCGAGATTTGCGTTGCAATCGGGAAAAAATACATCGGGTCTATTTTTCTCCTTGACACTATCAAACCGGAGGCAGCCGCTGCGATTGCAGAGTTGCACAGGATGGGGGTTGAGCAGGTTACAATTCTTTCTGGCGACCGGCCGGAGGCCGTAGGGCGTGTGGCTAATGAGGTCGGGGCTGATAACTATGAAGCAGCCCTTCTTCCGGCAGATAAACAGAGGATGGTTGCTGAGGCTGTTGATAACGGAGCGACAGTTGCATTTGCTGGCGATGGCGTCAATGACGCGCCCTCGATTGCCACGGCCGATGCAGGAATCGCGATGGGAGCTTTAGGGACGGATATCGCAATGGAAAGTGCGGATGTTGTTATTTCTTCCGATAACCTTAGCAAAATCCCGGAAGCGATTCGCCTATCAAAGAGAGTGAAAAGGACAGTAGCCGAAAACGTCAGTTTCGCATTGGGCGTCAAGGCAGCCGTCATGATTCTGGGTGCTTTCGGAATCGCGAGCCTTTGGGCAGCTGTTTTTGCAGATACCGGAGTTACGCTTATCACTATCTTATGGACTCTCATCAGAATCAAGCCGAGTAAGCTTCGTTGACTAATCAAGCTACCATATTTTGTCAATAAAAAAGAATAGGACCAAAATAAAAAGAGCCGCAATATTGCGGCTCTTTCTATTTTGAGTTGAGGATTATCAGATAATGCCCTGGCCCATCATAGCGTCTGCAACCTTGAGGAAGCCAGCGATGTTGGCACCCTTCATGTAGTTGATGTAGCCATCCTCCTGACGACCATATTCAACACATGCGTCGTGGATGTCGAGCATGATAGTGTGAAGCATTTCGTCAACTTTCTCAGCGCTCCACTGGAGATGTTCTGCGTCCTGAGTCATTTCAAGACCGGAAACAGCCACACCACCTGCGTTTACTGCCTTGC